>CAWVXN010000261.1:0-4853 GCA_963933695.1 uncultured Myxococcales bacterium
CACCCTGGCCGGTTTCGGATCGAGACGTGGTGCTGCGCTCCGTTCGCAGTGACAATCCCGATGGCACCATTCGGATCGAGTTCCTAAGTACAAGCGATGTTGAGGTGCCGGTTCCGAGGGGTACGGTTCGCATGGTCCATCTTGCAGGATCCTACGATCTGAAGCCCGTCGAAGGCGGAACCCACGTGATTTACACCGTCGATTCCGATCCCGGCGGAAGCTTGCCTACTTGGTTGATCCGGCAGGCCGGCAAAGATCTGCCGTACTTCACGCTTCGCAATCTACGCGAACGTGCTGAAAAGGGTCCACCTCCCGCAGCTTGATAATTGGCCTGGCACGGGGCTCCCCATAGAACCTTGCGCTAATACTCGGACGTTGTGCCAGAAGCCAGCTTGATTGTCCTATTCCGCCGATGGGCACCAGGCCTCTCCCGAGAGACCCTGTGTTCCCTTTTTAGCCTGCACCAGACATGGTAAAGGGTGCAGGCTGGACCTTTGGAATTCATATTCACTCTCGTCGTCATCTACTCATTTAGGAAATGGCGTTTCGTATAGTCGATACCGGAGGCAGAAAGCCGTGACCGTCAGTACATCCCATTCAGCTGAGAACGAGAAAACTCCCTACGCCGGCCCAACGGGACTGGGGCTCACCGCACTGGACCCAGATTTCCGCGAAGACCCCTATCCCATACTGGCGGAGCTACGTGAACGAGAACCCGTCCATTGGGACGACGTCCTGAAGCGCTTCATCATCACGCGTCACGCCGACGTCAACATGCTCTTACGCGACCTTGACCTGTGGATGGATGCTCGCAAGGGAAACCCGGGAACTTTCTCACGCGAATTCCTTGTGGATACCGCTGGGCAATCCATTAACGACAACACCCCATCGATGCTGATGCTTGATGATCCCGAGCATCGTCGCTTGCGAGATCTTGTAAGGAGATCATTCACGCCGAAAGCCATTGAGAGCTGGCGAGATCGAATTCGTGGCGTAGCAGAAAGGCTGATCGCGGGAATCGACCGGGGTCCGTTCGACCTCGTGAAGGCCTACGCCGATCCCCTTCCTACGGTGGTGATCGCGGAAATGCTGGGAATTGACCCGGAACGACACGCAGAATTCAAGGAATGGTCAAGCCTCGCAAGCGCCGTTGGTTTCAACCCTGCACCAACCCCAGAACAAGTCGCAAGCGGCGAAGCCGCTGCGGTTTCCCTGGACGCATTTTTCTTGGACGAAATCAAAGCGCGGAAGAGCCGACCCGGAAACGATCTGATCACCAGCATGGTCACCGCCGAGGTTGATGGGGATCACCTCAGCGACGTTGAGATTGTTTCGCAATGCAACCTACTGCTCGTCGCAGGGAACATTACGACAACCGACCTGATCGGAAATACCATAAAGGCGATGATTGACTTCCCAGATGAACAGGAGCGCATTGCCGCCGACCCGGGCCTCATTCCAGGAGCCATTGACGAAGTCCTGCGCTTCGATGGCCCCGTCACCAACTCGGGTCGCATTGCCAACCGAGACCTCGAGCTTCATGGAGTCAAAATCGGCAAAGGGGAGTCTCTCTCACTTTCGGTCGCGGCGGGCAACCGCGACCCCCGTTACCACGAAACACCCGATACCTTTGACCTCGACCGAGAAGACAAGTCCACCCTGGCATTCGGCGGGGGCCACCACTTCTGCCTCGGCGCCTATCTCGCCAAAGTCGAAGCCAGCGAGGCGGTGCGGGCACTTCACCAGAAGATGGGCGCGATTCAACTCGCCGAGGGCGGCTACCAGCGTTCATCCTCCCCTAGCTTCCGAGGCTTCACCCAACTTCTCGTCGAGCCCGCATCGCGTTAGCAATCCGGAGTATCGCGTTGACCAGAAGCTCGAGATGCTTTTCCTCATCCATGTCGCTACGGATGACGAGCAAGAGCGCGGGTCTATAACCCGCTTGACGATCGTCGCGATGTCTCGTGTTTGAATAAAACACAGAGGACCCGACATGGGGCTCGCCATAGTGACTTAACACAACGCCAATACCCGGCGTTGCGAGAGAAGCCAGTTTGAATGCCCTATTCTTCAGGCAAAGAAAAGGAGCAAAGAATGAGTGATGTAAGAGGTCAGTGTCTTTGCTCCGCCGTCAAATTTTCCGCGACTCATGCCGAGCCAATGTTTGGCGCGTGCCATTGCCGCATGTGCCAGCGATGGGCCGGCGGTCCCTTTATGGCGACGTCAACGAGTGGAATTACTTTCGACGGCGAAGAAAACCTGGTCCGTTTCAGATCCTCGGACTGGGCGGAGCGAGGTTTTTGCGGGAAGTGCGGGACGAACCTTTTTTACAAGGAGTTACAGTCGGATTCCTATGAAATGTGTGTGGGTGCCTTTGACGATACGGACTCGTTCGAACTCAACGAAGAGATTTTCATTGACCGAAAACCTGCTGCATATGATTTTTCAGGGGATCATCCGCGCCTGACAGAGGCCGAGACGATGGCCCTCCATGGGCCTCTCAATAGCCACCTGACATAACGCCGATACCCCAACCCCCTGCCAGAACCTCAGCTGGCGTGAATGTCCTCTCCTCTAGAATGGTCGTGATCTAGGAATAAAACTCACGCGTAAAGCGAACCGGCGGCGGAATTGGCCGCCGACAACCTAACGGGGCACCAACGTGACAGAATTCGGGCAGCTCTACGCCATCGCTCAAATCGCAATCGCGATCTCCGGATTCGCAGCGCTGGTCGTAGCGTTCAAGCAGCGCCGCGACGGGGCATGTGGAGCACCGCAGATGCGGATCGTTTCCACGGAATGCTGGCGCATGGTTTGTCGGCCGCGTTCTTCTGCATCCTGCCTCCCGTGATTGCCGTATTCACTCAGAACACCGAGCGGCTCTGGTCAATCTGCAGTGCGCTGCTTGGCGTACAACTCCTCGCGCATAGTACTCTCATCGCACTGCTGCCGAGTTCCAATATGTACACACGGCTGGGGCTCATCCCCCCGCTCCTCGCCGCCACGCTCCAGGGTGCCAACGTTTTCGGCGGCGATGGACTCGCCGAATTCGGCCCCTATCTAGTTGGAATTCTGTGGCACACATTCCAGTCCGGTGTGCTGTTCTTCCTTCTGATTCGGGTGCCAGCGACTCGGATGCTCTCGGATCCAGTGGGTGAAAAAGACGACAACGCCACCTGATGCACTTCTGGTTTGCCACCTCCACCCGCGACGCGAAGCATCGGCAAACCCCAAAGCGGACGGGAAGTCATAACTGAGGCCGCCAGGGCAAGATAGGCTGCGGTACCGGCACTCCGCGGCCCGCGATCGTTTCTACAGTTCTTCTCGCCCTTCGCGAGCACGTCGCCTAACCAGGCGCTGCAGAAGCCAGAGCGGGATTCGCCTTGGGCCTGAACGGCCAGCCTGTGGCGTCGGTCCGGGGGTGTTCGGTTGTGTTCGCTTCCTTAGACCCCGTACGGCCGCCCCTGGGAACTGCGGTGGGGTAGTAGTCGCACCCGCCCCAAAAACTCACTCCCTGGGCATTCACACGAGTGAGTTCTCCTTGCCTAACGGCGACCTGTGTCGCCTTTTGCCGATGGGGTTCAGAAACTCTTCACCACTATTTGAGAGTTTAACCCTAGGTAATATTTCTCAGCGAGACAGCATCTATTGTGCATCGGTGTAGAGACGGGCGGCTGGCTCGATTCTCTGGGCTGGGGTGCGCCATCGGCGCACCACCAAGCCCCCTGGTTTGTAATGTTTTTTTCGACAAGCGGAGATTCGAGTGAACAGGGTTCTGGTTGACGTCACATCTCGCGCCACAGTTTGGGTAATTCTCGGGGTCGCAGTCTTGGTGTTTGTCGCGCCGGTTGCTGCCCAAGATGCCTGGCCCGCTGAGCCCATCGGCGCTTCGACGAACCTCACCGCCATCGAAGGCCCGGATGAGAACGATTTTTATTCGGATCTCAGCGCCGCGGTTTGGAACTCAGTGACGCGCACGCTCTGGCTTGGGCGCAACGGCCCCAACGGAAATTCCAAGCTCTGGGCCGTCGTCGAAGATGGCACCGGGAGCTTTGAGATCGATATCCGGGATGGGAACCGCGGCGAGTGGACAAATTTCGGCGATCTCGAGGGCGTCACTCAGGCGAATTTTTCCGAGGATGTCGTTTACCTCATGATCGAGGGCGAGGAGCGCATCAAGGAGTACGACGTCTCCACCTACGGGACGGCGATCCTAAAGAACGATTGGAACACCAGAGCAATTCTACCGAGGAACGGAGGCGCGGGCGCCGAGGGGATTACCTTTGTTCCGGATTCCGCGCTCAGTACCGCGGGCTTCGTCGATCAGAACGGCAACCTCTACACCAGCACACAAGGTATGGGGGGCCTGATGTTCGTGGGGCACCAGAATGGCGGCGCCATCTTCGTCTTCGACCTGTCCCGGGACACCGCACCCGACACAGAACCGTCCCTCGAATTCGTCTTCGTCGGTCGGTACGAGACGGGCCGGGCCGATACTTCGGGCTTGGAGTTCGACCGCTCTACCGGCCACCTTTACATATATCACGACAAGGGGATCGATATTCTCTCGGTTTCCGACCTGGCCTCGACCCCGTTTTCGGGGCTGGTCCGGCAGTTCAATATCATTAATTCCTACGACGGCCCATCCAACGCGAATAACGAGGGCATCGCGGTCTTCCCCGCTAACGAGTGCGTGGGAGGGGAGCGAAGCTTCTTCATGACTACCGACGATGGTGAAGAGGATTCCTTGATATGGTACAAACAGTTCACCCACGGATGCCCAGCGGGCAACACCGCTCCGGTGGGTTCGGTGACGATCGTTGGCCTTTCCGAGCAAGGCGCCACACTCACTG
>CAWVXN010000262.1:0-4826 GCA_963933695.1 uncultured Myxococcales bacterium
GGGGTTCGCCATGCCGTGTTTGGCATTCTTGACCTTGACGGCGGCGAAGTCCTCCTCGGTGGCGCCATAGAGATCCATCCTGCGACGGGCGTAGAGGGCAAAATAGGTGGGGTTGGTGCAGCCCATCAGGCGGAAGCGCAGCCAGTCCGGGTCGGCCCAGCGCTCGCCCGCGTTGGGGGCGAGGAAACCCTTGGGCGTGGTATCGGCGCCGACCACCAGGATCACGTCGGCCATGTCGGCGAGGATCATCGCCCGGGCGTTGTTGATGGCCTGGGCACCCGAGGCGCAGGCCGCGTAGGAGGTGGAGACCCGGGCTCCGGACCAGCCGAGGGCCTCGGCGAAGGTCGCGCCGGCCACGTAGCCCGCGTAGCCATTGCGCACGGTCTCGGCGCCGGCGACCACCTCGATGTCGTTCCATTCCAGGCCCGCATCGTCCAGGGCGTCGTTGCACGCCTTGATGCCGTACTCGACGAAATTCTTGCCCCATTTTCCCCATGGATGCATGCCGACACCGAGGATTGCGACTTCTTTGGCCATAGCTTCTTCTCCTTGCTGGATGTGTTCGTGGGGCAGGAATGGGGCCGTGAAAAATGGGGTCGTGAAAAATGCGGCGAACAAAAATGAGGCGCTAAAACTCAGCCCTCGGTGGGCTTCCATTTCCAGACCGTACGCTCGGTGTCGTCTTCTTCGTAGAGGGTCTCCACCACGATTTCCATGGCGAGGCCTGTGGTGAGGTCGGCATGGGCCACCCCGTTGGCCACTTGGCCGAGGATGACCATCTTTTCTTTATCCAGTTCCACCGCCGCGATGGTGTAGGGCTCGAAGTCATCGCCGGAGATGTAGGGCTCCGGGGGCCGGTAGTAGTGCTCGGTGTAGGACCAGATCTTGCCCGTGCGCGAAAGCTCCACCTCGTCGAACTCCGTGCTCCGGCAGGCGGGGTTCTTGCAGAAGAGATCCTGCTTGGGAAAGAAATAGGTTTGGCAGGTTTTGCACTGGGTCCCGATTAGGTGAGGGGTATCCCCGGTGGTGAACCAGCCCTCGATGCTGGGGGCCACGTTTTTCTCGGTCATTGCGCTCGATCCTTTCTTTGGAACTTTTCTCGGTCTTGTTTCCGGGGCTTGCTTGGGGTGGGTTTTCGGGGCGGGTTCTTGGGATGGGCTCTTGGTGTGGGCGGGGATTCGGCAGGATACCGGAATCCCCTCGCATCGGTTCGCTGGGCTTCAGGCCTTGGGGGCGCAGTAGCCGAAGGCTCGAACCGGCGCCTGGCCGTCGACAATGCCGTCGACAATGCCGTCGACAATGGCGTCGGCAAGCCGGGCGCGATGCCAAGCCCCTGTCCCGAAGGCCAGATCCAGGGACCAGGCACGTTTCATCCAGATGTGTAGATCCTGCTCGTACGTGTAGCCGATGGCCCCATGCACCTGGAGGGCTTCCTTGCTCGCGAAGAGCGCCGCTTCCCCGGCGGCCACCTTGGCCATGGAGACATCGGCGGCGCGTTGATCGGATCCGGTGGCCACGGAATGGGCCGCTCGGTAGACCACTGCCCGGGCGTACTCGACCTGGACCTTGGCATTGGCCAGGCGGTGCTTCACCGCCTGAAAGCTCCCGATGGCGACGCCGAACTGTTGGCGCTGGGTGGCATAGAGGGCGCCCATGTCGATGAGCCGCTGGCCCACGCCCAGTTGCTGGGCCGCACACGCGAGTACGCCACGGTCGAAGGCCGCCTGCTGAATCACCGCGCCCTCGGGTCCGCTGGCGACTCGGGTTGCTTTCGACGGCGCCCAGTCGACACTGAAGAGCCGCTGGGATTGATCGTTGGAGTCCTGGGCGGTGAGCTTGACCTCGGACCGGGGCACCGCGTGAAGATCGTCCCCGTCGGGTAGGAAGAGCAGATCCGCCACGTGGGCGTCGCCCACAAAGGGGCTGCGAGCGTGACCCACCGCCAGCATGGCCTCGCCGCTCGCCACCGCGCCCAGCCATCTCTGAGCCAACTCGGCTTGACCCCTGCCGCTCAGTTCCACCAGCAGGGGAACGCCGACTGCAGCGGTGGAGATCACGGGTTCGGCCAGGGCGGCCCGGCCGGCCTCTTCGAGTACCAGTACAAGGTCGCGCTCATCCATGCCGAGCCCATCGTGGTCTTCGGGGACGAGCAGGCCGGGTACGCCGATTTCTGAAAGCTTGGCCCAGAAAGCGGGCGAACGTCCGGTCTCGGTATCCCAGAGTTCGCGCACCGCCGCCGGGGTGCACTCGCCTTCGAGAAAATCCCGCACGGCCCGCTGAAGGAGCAACTGGTCTTCGCTGAAAGTGAACTCCACGATGGGGCTCCCGTTATTTTCGCGGCAGGCCGAGGATGCGCTCGGCGATAATATTGCGCTGAATTTCGTTGGTGCCGGCGTAGATGGGGCCGGCGAGTGCAAAAATGAAACCGTCGAGCCAATCGTCGACCCCTTCGGCTCCGGGCGCATGGGGACGAAGTTCGGCTCGGGCACCCAGTAAAGCCAGGGCGGCTTCGTGCATGCGAATGTCGAGTTCGGACCAGAAGATCTTGTTGAGACTCGCTTCGGCGCCGATCTTGTCTCCCGCCATGAGCCGTGAGACCGTCTGGTAGGTGTTCAGCGTGTAGGCCTCGGCGTCGATCCAGCAGCGGGTAACGGTATCGCGCAGGGTTCCGTCCACGAAGCCGCCTTCGGCCACGGTCTTGCGATACAGATCCACGAGTTTGCGTGCTGTGTTCTGGAAGCGCGCCGGGCTGCGCAACATCAGACCGCGTTCGAAGCCTGCGGTTGCCATGGCGACCGACCAGCCCTGGCCCTCTTCGCCGAGTCGGTTTTCCAGGGGTACACGGGCCTCGTCGAAGAAAATTTCGGCGAAGGCTTTCTTGCCGTTGATCTTCTCGATGGGGCGCACGGTAATGCCCGGCGTGTCCAGGGGAACCAGGATGAACGTGAGTCCGTTGTGGCGAACGGATTCGGGATCCGTGCGAAACATGCCAAAGAGCCAATGCGCGTAGGCGCCGCGCGAGGCCCAGGTTTTCTGACCGTTGATCACATAGGCATCCCCGTCGGCGATGGCGGTGGCCTGGATATTGGCCATGTCGCTGCCCGCGTTGGGTTCCGACCAGCCCTGTGCCCAGACCTCTTCACTGGAGGCCATGGCCGGGAGGAAGCGAGTCCTCTGTTCGGGGCTGCCGTATTCCATGATGGTGGGGCCGAGCAGGAAGATGCCGTTCTGGTTGACCCGCCCCGGTGCGCCCACCCGGTAGTACTCCTCTTCGAAGACGAGCCACTCGAGGAGGTTTGCGCCGCGGCCGCCGTACTCCACGGGCCAGGGCACCATGGCCCAGCCGCCTTCGTTGAGCTTCTGCTCCCACTGCCGGTGGGCTTCGAAACCGTCGGGGGTGTCGAAGGAGGCCAGGGGCTCCGAGGGCACATTGGCCTCGAGCCATTGTCGGGCCTCCATGCGAAAGGCCTCTTGTTCCGGGGTGTAGGTCAGATCCATTTTTTTCAGTCCCGCGCGTTCTGTTCAAGGGGGGCGTGGCTAGTCGTTTGGCTCCGTCTTGAAATCGGCATCGCGTTTTTCCACAAAGGCGTCCCGAGATTCCTGGGAGTCGGGAGAGGCGTAGAGCTCCAGGGTGAAGCCCTGCTCGAAGCGATAGCTCTTCTTGATGTCGAGAAGTTCGATTCCGTTCAGCGACCACTTGGCCAAGCGCATGGCCTTGGGGCTTTTGGAGGCGATCTTGCCCGCGAGTTCCAGGGCGGCAGCGCGCAGTTCTTCTCTCGGGACCACGGATTCGATGCCGCCCAGGCGCAGGGCTTCCTGGGCGTCGATGGCTTCGCCGGTGTACAGCATGCGCCGGGTTTTCTGCATCCCGAACAGGCGCATCAGATGGGTGGCGGCGCCCAGGGCGCCGCGGTCGATTTCCGGGAGCGAGAAACTTGCGTCGTCGGCGGCGATCACGATGTCCGAAGCGCCCGAAATCCCGATGCCTCCGCCCAGGCAATAGCCATGGACAGCGGAGATGACCGGCACCGGGCAATCGTAGATTGCCGCGAAGGTGTCGTAGCAGCCCCGGTTCACGTCGACGATCTTCGTCCCATCGGCGGCGAGTTCCTTGATGTCGACCCCGGCCTGGAAGCCCCGGCCCTCCGCCCGGATGACCATGCAGCGGACATCGTCACGCGCGCCCAGACTCGTCACGGCGGCGGCGAACTCGAACCAGCCCGCGCTGTCCAGCGCGTTCACCGGCGGGTTGTTGATGACGACTTCGGCGATGCCTTCGTTGACCGCGGTATCGATTGCCATTTTGGGGTGTCCTCGTTGGGCCGGGTTTAGGGGATCAGTCCGGATGATTTTGCGCCAGGCGCTCCAGGGTTTCCTCGGCCTCGGCGACCATGCGATTGATCAATTCCGCGCACGGGGGCCGGTCGGTGAGAATACCCGCCACCGTGCCGCTGGGCAGGTAGCCGCGCACGGGGTCGCCATCCTCCATGGCGGTACGCGCCAGCATGGGGGCGTTGACGGCCATCAGGGTCTGGGCCCGGGTGAGCCGTTCGTTGCGCTGCATGGAGAGGGCCGAGCGAAGCAGGTCAGTGAGGGAGGCCCCGGTCATCTTCCGGTAGGCGAGCCCATTGCGCAGGGCGAAGAGCAGGCGGGTGAAGACGCTGCTGGATTCTAGTCGCTGAACCAGTTCGTTAGTCACCACGCGTTGGGGCATGCCATCGACCTGGGAGGTCACGCGCACGGTGTCCACGGTGGCGTTCAAGTAGCGGGCCTGGGTGGCATCGGGCACGGGGCTTTCGGCGCTCATCAGGAAGCGGGTGCCCAGG
>CAWVXN010000263.1:0-4822 GCA_963933695.1 uncultured Myxococcales bacterium
CACACGACCTTCAGCTTCGACGCCTTCATGATGAACCTCCCCATGGCTGGGGGCGCGGGAAGTCGCCCGCCCGCCGATGCCTGTGATTTCGCCCGCTACTGCTCGGGCCTCGATTTTTGGTCCATCAATGATCATGCGGAGAACCTCACCACAGACCTTTGGAAACAGACGGTGGAGTCCGTGCGCCAGTGCAACGCCGCGGCAGGTGATCCGACGAACCCCGACTTGGTGACCTATCTCGGCTGGGAGTGGAGCCATATTGGCTCGACCCCGGACGACCACTACGGACACAAGAACGTGGTCCTCCTCGACACGAACGATGAAGCGATCCCGACTCGGCCCATCAGTTCTCAGCCGCCCGGCGCAATCGCTGCGGCGACGGGTGACCAGCGCCTGGCCATGCGCCTGGGTCTGCTGGCCACCAACGGCAGGCGCGGTCTCGATTTTGCTCGGCTCTTGAGTAATGTGGCGAGTACGCCCGCCTGTGCGGAGAACGTGCCCGTTCGTGACCTGCCCGTCGATTGCATCGAGAGCGCGACCACCCCCGAGGCCTTGTTCGCAAAACTCGACGATTGGGGCTTCCCCTCCCTGGTGATTCCCCATGGCACCGCCTGGGGAATTTATTCACCCGCGGGCTCGGATTGGCGCAAACAATTGCCCGGCCACGACCCCAAGCGACAGACCTTGGTCGAGGTCTACTCGGGTCACGGAAATTCGGAACCCCTGCCCCCATGGCGCGAGGTCAATGTGGCGGCCGATGGCGCGCTCAGTTGTCCGTCTCCGAGTTATGGCTATCTGCCAAGCTGTTGGCGGGCGGGTGAGTTGATCGAAGCCCAGTGCCTTGAGGTGGGAGAGAGTGCCGAGACCTGCTCTGTCCGGGCTGCAGACGCCCGGCAGAACTATCTCGACGCCGGCCAAGCCGGTTGGAAGACACTGCCCGGTTTCGCAGTCAACGACTGGTTGAACGCCGGCCAGGCGCCGAAAATTTTCCAGCCCGCGTTCAACTATCGCCCGCGATCCTCGGTGCAGTACATGCTGGCGATTCGAGATTTCAGCAATCCCGATCAGCCCAAGGGTTTCAATTTCGGATTCTTGGGCTCGAGTGATAGCCATACGGCAAGCCCGGGGACCGGGTACAAGGAATTTGCCAGGGGCGAGATGAGCGACGGCCGGGGACGAAGCTTGGAAGAGGGAGTCGGGAGTGGCGGAATGTTTGGCTCGGCCAATGATGCCGACGCGCCGGTCTCGGAATCGGTGCCTTTCGTTTCCAGTGGAGAGAGCCCTCTCCAACTCTTCGAAATAGAAAGAGCATCGGCGTATTTCGTCACCGGGGGACTGGTGGCGGTGCACTCCGAGGGCCGGGACCGACAATCGATCTGGGACGCGCTCCAGCGCAAGGAGGTGTATGCCACGAGTGGACGGCACACTCTACTCTGGTTTGACCTGCTGACTCCCAGGGGTTCGCTGCCCATGGGCTCGACTACACAAAGGGTGACCATGCCCCGCTTCCGGGTTCGGGCCGCAGGGTCCTTTGCCCAAAAGCCTGGTTGCCCGGAGTCTTCCTTGGACGCCCTGGGTTCCGAGCGACTCGGCGCGATTTGTCAGGGCCAATGTTACAACCCCGGCGATGAGCGCCGTTCAATCTCGCGTATCGAGGTGATTCGGATCCGGCCCCAGGCCTACGAGGATGAGCCCCTCGACAATCTGGTGGAGGACCCCTGGCGCACTTTCCCCTGTCCCGGTGACGGTTCGGGATGCGTGATCGAGTTTGCGGACGACGATTTTGTTTCGGCCCAACGGGACACGGTCTACTACGTCCGGGCCATCGAGGCGCCGGCTCTGCTGATTCACGGCAAGAACCCCCTGGGCTGCCGCTACGATGAAAGCGGTGCCTGCGTGAAGATCGAGCCATGCGGTGCATTGTCGGCGAGGGCGGACGATTGTCTGTCTGAAGCCGAACCCAGAGCCTGGTCTTCTCCGATTTACATTGACTATGCGACACAGGCTATGGTGGGTTCCGACGTCTTGAGCGAGAATTCGCGAGGACAATAGGCGAGAATGCCAACCGGAAACTCGCTGGATTTTTTCAGTTGCGAGGCTGCCCCCCATGCCATTGAAAAATGTTGAGCGAGCGTTGCGATTCAGGCGTCTACATCTACGCCTACGCCTACACCCACGCCCACGCCCACACCCACGCCCACACCTACATCCACGCCCACACCCGGGTTGGGCAGTTGTTCTGGGGAGTGCGTTGTTGCTCCTGGCGTGCGGGAGCGAAAGGCCGGTCTCTGGGCAGTTTGACGGTTACGTCAAGGTAGGGGTTCTTCACTCTCGGACGGGCACCATGGCGATCTCCGAGAACACCGTGGCCGAGGCCGAGTTACTCGCGATTCACGAGATCAACGCGGCAGGTGGCCTCGACATCCGCGGAAAGCGCCTGGCCATCATTGCGATTGAAGAAGACGGCGCGTCGGATTGGCCGACCTTTGCCCGTCGGGCAGAAAAGCTCATCGAGCAAGACAAAGTTGCCGTAGTTTTCGGAGGTTGGACCTCTGCCAGCCGGAAGGCGATGCTGCCTGTCTTCGAAGAGAAGGATCACCTTCTCTTCTACCCAATCCAGTACGAGGGGCAAGAGTGCTCACGTAACGTCTTCTATGCGGGGGCCACACCCAATCAGCAAATCGAACCAGCCCTCGATTGGCTATTCG
Organism: uncultured Myxococcales bacterium; assembly: GCA_963933695.1. GTDB lineage: Bacteria > Myxococcota_A > UBA9160 > UBA9160 > UBA4427 > JAZXM01. Next base: position 2,709 of record CAWVXN010000263.1, read on the forward strand.
AGAACCGGGGCAAGGCGATTTTCTTGGTGGGCTCCGACTACATCTACCCGCGCACCGCCAATTCGATCATCAACGCGAAGGCAGCCGCGAGCGGATCCGAGATTGTCGGCGAAGTCTACTTGCCTCTGGGTAGCACCGATGTCATGCCCGTAGTGGAGGCCATTCGGAAAGCCTTTCCACGCGGCGGGATCGTGGTCAATACCCTTAACGGAGACAGCAATCTTTCCTTTTTCAAGGAACTCAAGGAAGCCGGAATCGACAAGGAGAACGGTTTTACGATCATGAGTTTTTCGATCGCTGAGGAAGAGGTGGCCGTCATCGGGCCCCAGTATCTCGCGGGCACCTACGCGGTCTGGAACTATTTTCACAGTATGGATACCGATGCGGTCCGAGCCTTCGCCGATGCTTTTAGGGAGATGCACGGCGTTCATCGGACAACCAGTGATCCCGCCGAGTCCGCGTACGTGATGGTCAACCTATGGGCACTGGCGGCGGAGAAGGCCGGGACGATCGAAGTATCGAAGGTCAGAGACGCGCTGATCGGGGTCGAGTTCGAAGGTCCAGCTGGGATGGTCAAGGTCCGGGAGAATCATCATCTTTCGAAAGCGGTGTTGATAGGCGAAGTGCTATCCGACGGAACCTTCGAGATACTGGAGGATCGGGGGGTGGTTCAGCCCTTGCCCTGGAGCCCCTTGCTGGCGGAGAGTCGAGGCTACCGCTGCGATTGGAGTCTGGATCGTCCGGACGCTGGAAAGTTCAATTAGGCGATCCCCTGTTTATGGATAAAACCCTGCAGAAAAAAAGAGACCGCACTCAGGAAACGCTCAGAGGTAAATTTCGGAGAGCCCGGATTCTCCTCACCGGTACCCTCCTGCTTGCACTGGTTCCGGCGGGTCTTTCCTGCTCTCCGGAAGAACTCGTTTCGAATCCGGGAGAAGAAACCCGCTTCCTGCTTGAACGCGATCGGGAATCCCTCGTCCCCCTCCCCGAGACGAAAGAGTTCGCCGAGGATGCACTGATCGTTTATGCGGGCATTCTCGTCGATAAGGTTTACGAACTCTCCCTGGTTTCGAGGACTTTTTCCGCCGACGGCTACATCTGGCTCGAATGGCCGCCCTCGGTACAAGAGCTCATGGAAGAGAACGGCATCACCCCCGCTGATTTAGTGCGCCTCTCGAATCGGGTTGAAATCTGGGACTCGCTCTTCGAACCCGTAACCGCCGAGCCCCGGATGCTCTCGGGAGGTCGTTACTACCAGCGCTATCGATTTTCGAGTCGCTTCTACGATGATGAAATCGAGTTTAGGAGGGACCCCTTTGGCGAGGTCAACCTGCCGGTGGTTGTCGAAGTGGCGGCGCCCGCCATGTCGGACAAATACGCCGGAGTTCTCCTGCTTCCACACCATCACGCCAATGGCTTTATGGGGCGTTCGGGAAACTTGAGCGGGTACCGCCTGAGCAGTTCCTCATTCAAGCCCTATCTCCATCGCTACTCGAGCCAATTTGGCTCCTGGTATCACCCCACGTACAGTCAGATGCGGTTGGAGATGGTCTACCAATCGGACTATTGGAGCGCTTTTGTAAACTGGGTTTTCCCTCTGCTGATTGTCATGGCGGTTGTTCTGCTTTCGCCGTCGGTGGCTGGATCCATGGGCGATGTACGCCTGGCCATTCCATCAACGGCGTTGCTCACATTGATCTTTCTCCAGCAGTCCTATCACGATGAGCTTCCACCTTTGCCCTACCTGACATTTCTCGACGAACTCTTTGCGGTGGGATATGCGATTGCTCTGGGTCTGTTCGTGCTCTTTACCTGGGGGACGAACGCCTATGTGCAGGCTGAAGCCAAAGACAAGAGCGCGATTTCACGGCGAATAGACCGTGCCGATCTTGTCTTCCAGTTGATCTCGGTGCTGGTTTTCGTCGGGGTCGCCACCGGGGCCTGGTTTCGCAACTAGAACCCCCCAGTGGAGCCACGGCTTTCGGGAAAATTCCGATGAGCATGCGCGAAAGCGCCCGCGTCGGTCTATGCTGACCGACCCACTTCTACCCGCCCTCTCCCTTCCCCTCTCCCCTCCCTCCCTTTACCCCTCCCTCCCTCTCCCTCTCCCTCCC
>CAWVXN010000264.1:0-4818 GCA_963933695.1 uncultured Myxococcales bacterium
CCTCCAGACGACTCGAACGGGTGGCCGCCAGAGCGCGTTGCAGGTTGGCCCGGCCCTCGCCCTCGCTTTCCGCCAATCGCTCCAGGGCACGGTTCACAAGGGTGCGCTGGAAGTGCAGCGCCACCAGGCGGGTAATCTGGGGCAACAAGCTGCGAAAGGCCTGGGTGATCTCCTCCTCTTCCCCGGCGCTCTCGCGGATGTAGGTATCGAAGAGATCGATGGCCTCGTCGGCTACCTCGCGAACGTGAGTCGCGTGCCGGGCCGAAAGGCCCAATAAGGCGTCCAGCGGAAATCCGGCGCCCAAGACCACGAGTGCGGCTCGGGCCATCTCGAGATCGGCCTCGACAAAGCGCGGTTCCCCGTCGATCTCCAGGGGTTCACCCAGGCCGGCAACCTCCACGGCTTGGATCAAGGCCTCGGGAATGCCCACCTCGGCGGCCAACTCGGCTCGGGAAAATGTGCGCTGACCGACACCTTCTCGGGCCAGCGCCGCCAACAGCGGCTCGGGCGAGGGATCTTGATCGCCCCCCTCGAGTACTCGGCCGATCTGGGCCAGGCTAAAGCCCTGCTCCACCAGGCTACGGATGCGACGCAGGCGCTGCAGATGGTCGGCCTCGTAGATTGCCAGCCGGCCCCGACGACTCGGCTTGGGGAGCAGCCCCCGGGACTGGTAGAAGCGCACCGTGTCCACTCGGACGCCCGCGGCCGCCGCCAATGCTTCCACTCGATATTCCATCCAGCTATTCTAAGAGTAATGGCTCTTAACGTCGAGAGGGAGGATGGGGGGGGAATGAGGGAGGATGGAGGGGGAATGAGGGAGGGGGAATGAGGGAGGATGCAGCGGATATAAAGGGAAATCATGGGGAAGGTATGGGTGGAAAGAGATACGGGAGCTTGAGCCAAGGATCGTGTCTGGGTGCAAAAACACGCTGGTCCGGATGGGGTGCTCCTTCCGCCCGGAGTCATCCGGCGGCTTCGGCTTCGGCCGACTCGACCAATTCGCCAAAACGGGCGAGCAATGCTGTGCCGTGGGAGGAATCTCGGCAGGCCGCCTCCAGGGCGGAGGGGTCGCCGCCCTCCTCGGCGATCAGCCCACTGCGGCCTCGGATATAACCGCGCATGATGTCGGCATCGAATTCTGGATGAAATTGGACCCCCCAAGCGCGAGCCCCCAAGCGAAAAGCGGCATTGGGGTCCATCGTGTTGGCCCCCAGGCGAACCGCCGCCTCGGGGAATTCGCGAACCACCTCGACGTGGGTCGCCTGGACCACGAGTTCCTCGGGCAACCCCCCCATCAGCGGATCGCCTTGAGCATCGAGCCGAACCGCGATGGTCCCGATCTGTCGGCCGCGGGGGTTCGGGCCTACCCGACCGCCCAGGGCATGGGCGAGCAACTGGTGGCCGTAGCAGATCCCCAGAATCCAGGTGTCCGCGGCTACGGCCCGGGCGAGCCAAGCGCCGCTGCGTTCGCTCCACGCTTCCCGGGCGGACACCATGGCGGGGGAACCCGTGACCACCACTCCGGCCAGGGATTCGGGGGGAGGCAGGGGCTCGTCCCGGTGCGCGCAGACGACTTCTACAGGAAGCCGGGAGAGCGCCAAGCCCGGCCGGATCCAGGCATCGTAATCTCCCCGCCGCGCAAACACCTCGGGCAGGGTATCGCCCATTTTCAGGATCAAGAGGGGCCTCATTGGCCGGGCTCCTCGTGACCAAGCGCCTCGTCAACAGGCGCGTCGTGAACAAGCGCCTCGCGAAAATGATGGAGCGCGATGCCCGAGGCCGTAGCCACGTTCAGGGAATCCATCCCGGCCACCATGCCGATTTTGAGCCGTAAATCAACCAGATCCAACGCCTCTTCGCTGAGGCCCGCGCCCTCGGTGCCAAAAATCAATGCGCTCCGCCTGGGCAACCCGCGGCGCGCCGCCGAGGCAATGGACTCGCCGCTCGGATCCAGCGCCACCAGGGTGTAGCCCTCTGCCTTGAGCCGATGCAGGCCCGCGGGCCAATCGGGAAGCCGAGCGAAGGGTACGCAGAGCGCCGCCCCCAGAGACGTGCGAATGGCCTTGCGGTAGAGGGGATCACAACAGCGCGGACAAACCACGACGCCATCCGCCCCAAGCGCCATGGCGTTGCGAAAGACGCCGCCCACGTTGTCGTGGTTGGTCAATCCCTCGAGCACCACGAGCAGCGATTCCCCACTCGGCCGAATGGCCCGGGCCAGCAGATCCTCGATTTTAAAATCATCCGGCCGACGGCCAAGGGCCAGGCAGCCCCGGTGAAGATGGAAGCCCGACAAATCTCGAAGAACCGTGTTGGGCACCTCGTAGATCGGTGTCGCGCTGTCCAGTTCATCCAGCACGTCCTGCAGAGCCAGGCGCGCCGGAGGGCTCGTCAGGACCGAGACCGGATCGAAGGGCGAATCCTCGATCAGGCAGCGCAGGGTAAAACGACCCTCCACGACAAAGAGTCCCTCCCGGCGCCGCATCTGGGAGTCCTTGATATCCCTGTACACGTCGAGTCGCGGATCGTCGAGCGTGTCGATCTCGATACGACCCACGCCGTCTCCCCTCAGAGATCCGCGAAGAAATCGTTGCCCTTGTCATCCACGATGACGAAGGCCGGGAAGTTTTCCACTTCGATCTTCCAGATGGCTTCCATGCCGAGTTCTTCGTACTCAAGCACTTCGACCCGCTTGATGCAGTCCTGGGCGAGGATTGCCGCGGGGCCACCCACCGAGCCGAGGTAGAAGCCGCGATGTTTCTTGCACGCCTCGGTCACCACCTTGGAACGATTGCCCTTGGCGAGGGTCACCAAACTGCCGCCATTTTCCATGAAGAGATCAACGTAGGAGTCCATCCGGCCGGCGGTCGTGGGGCCGAAGGAACCCGAAGCATATCCCTCGGGTGTCTTCGCCGGACCCGCGTAGTAGACGATGTGGTCCTTCAAATAGCCGGGCAGGCCCTCCCCTGCGTCCAGCCGCTCCTTGAGTTTCGCGTGGGCCACATCCCGGGCCACCACCAGGGTGCCGGTCAGGCTCAGAGGCGTGGTCACCGGATGGCGCGAGAGTTCGGCGCGAATCTCATCCATGGACACATTGAGATCGATGGCCACGGGCTCCTCGCCCAGATCGAGGCCGGACAAGTCGGGCATGAAGCGCGCGGGATCGGTCTCGAGTTGCTCGAGAAAAATGCCCTCCGCCGAGATCTTGCCGAGAATCTGCCGGTCCGCCGAGCACGAAACCCCAATCGCCACCGGGCACGAAGCCCCGTGCCGGGGCAGGCGAATGGCCCGCACATCGTGACAGAAATACTTGCCGCCAAATTGCGCGCCGATCCCCACTTCCCGGGTCAGCTTAAGCATCTCCTCTTCCAGGACCGGATCGCGAAAGGCCCGGCCATGGATGTTGCCCTCGGTGGGCAGATCATCCAGGTAATGGCAGCTGGCGAGCTTGACGGTTTTCAGTGTCGCCTCGGCGGAGGTTCCACCAATCACAATGGCCAGGTGGTAGGGGGGACACGCCGCGGTACCCAGGAGTTTGATCTTCTCGGCGAAAAAGGCGAGTAGGGAAGCCGGGTTGAGCAAGGCCTTGGTTTCCTGGAACAGGAAGGTTTTATTCGCCGAGCCGCCGCCCTTGGTGATGAATAGAAATTCGTATGCGTTGCCATCCGTCGCCGCGATATCGATTTGCGCGGGCAGGTTGGAGCCGGTGTTCTGCTCCTCGTACATGGTCAGCGGCGCATTCTGGGAGTAGCGCAGATTTTCCTTGGCAAAGGTCTGGTGGATGCCCCGGGCGAGAGCTTCGGCATCTCCCCCACCCGTGAAGACGTTCTGACCTTTCTTGCCCACCACGATGGCAGTGCCCGTGTCCTGACACGAGGGCAACACCATGCCCGCGGCTACATTCGCATTCTTCAGCAACTCGAGGGCGACGAACCGATCGTTGTTCGAAGCCTCGGGGTCTTCGAGAATCAAGGCGAGTTGCTGGAGATGGCCGGGCCGCAGGAGAAAGGAGACATCCCGCATGGCCTCCCGGGCGAGCAGGGTCAGCGCCTCGGGATCAACCTTCAGCACGCTCTGGCCCTCGAACTCTGTGGTGGACACATGCTCGGAGCTGAGTTTCCGGTAAGGAGTCTCACCCCCGGCGTGTTCAAAAAGGGGCTGGTAGTGAAAGTCAGACACGGCTGCGCTCTTCTCCGAATGGGGCCAATTGACACTCAGAACGAATCCGCTCCCCGGGGCCAAGCCGGGTACGGAATTGACGGGCAACGACAATAGCGAAAGAGTCCGAGGCGCGTCCCGGGCTGCCCCGAGCCGGCGGCGGGCTTCCGGACCCCGAGGAAGGTCGAATTCCCACCCCTCCGGCCCTTCCCCGCCCCATGGATTTCAGCCACTCTGTCCGGGTGCCGCTCTTTCAAGGTGCCACTCTGTCAGGGTATCGTCCGGGCCACCCGGACACGCGCGCCATCGGAAACGCCGAAACGCGCCGGCCGCACACACACACCTCCCCGCCCGACCCACGGAGAACCCCATGGACCGACCCCTACACTTCGGCGTCACCCTGCCTCAAATCAAACGCGACTGGGCGGAATGCCGGGACTGCGCGGTAGAACTCGACCGCCTCGGGTTCGACTCGGCTTGGGTCTGCGACCACGTCTACGGCGTTCCGAACCCCCGAATTCCGATTCTCGAAGGCTGGACTCTGCTGACCGCCGTGGCCGCCGTCACGAAAAACCTGGAACTCGGCACACTGGTCACACCGCCCTTCTTTCGCAACCCCGCCATGCTCGCCAAGCAGGTGGCCACCCTGGATCAGATCGC
>CAWVXN010000265.1:0-4799 GCA_963933695.1 uncultured Myxococcales bacterium
ATGGGGTGGGACATAGGCCCGGAATCTTCGGGAAATTGGGCCGCGCGCAGAATCTTGACATCTTCGATTCGGGTCACCGCCTCCGATGTCATATCGGCGCCGAATTGCTGGTCTCTGAAAACCGTGAGCCCTTCTTTCAGGGTCAGCTGAAACCAATCGCGACAGGTCACGCGGTTCCCCGTCCAGTTGTGAAAATACTCGTGCCCGATGACGCGCTCGACTCCTTCATAGTCGGTGTCCGTCGCGGTATTGGGCAGCGCCAGCACGTATTTCGAGTTGAATACGTTGAGGCCCTTGTTCTCCATCGCCCCCATATTGAAATCGTTGACGGCCACAATCATGTAGATATCAAGATCGTATTCGAGGCCAAAAACTTCTTCGTCCCACGCCATGGCGCGCTGGAGGGAAGACAGAGCGTGCTCACACTTCTCGACATTCTGGGGCTCGACCCAAATTTCCAGCAACACCTCACGGCCACCTCGGGTGGTAAAGGAGCCCCGATGCGCGCGCAGGTCCCCCGCCACTAGAGCAAAGAGATAACTGGGTTTCGGAAAGGGATCCTCCCAGCGCACCCGGTGCCGGCCTTCGCCAAGATCGACCTCCTCGACCCGGTTTCCGTTGGACAGCATCACGGGGCAACTCGCCTTGTCCGCCGTAATGGTGGTGGTGAACCGAGACATCACGTCGGGTCGGTCGAGGAAGTAGGTGATGCGACGAAAACCCATGGCTTCGCACTGGGTGCAGAAGTTTCCACTCGTCCGGTAGAGACCTGAGAGCGAGGTGTTCTTCTGAGGCCGAATACGCACCAGAGTTTCGAGTTGAAAATGGGCGGGAGGCGCATCGATTCTAAGTTCGTGGTCACCCACGTGATATCGACTCGCCGGGAGGCTCTCACCATCCAACCACACACCCAGACACTCGAGTTCCTCGCCAACGAGGATCAGCGGCGGCAAATCCCCCGAAAGGTCTTCCCGGCGGCGGACCTGCAAACGACTCCGAACTTGAGTTTCTTCTTCGCCGAGATCAAAGCTGAGATCGACCCGATCAATCCAATAGTCGGGGGGGCAATAGTCCTCGCGGAGAACCGCCTGAGGCTTTTCCGTACTCATCGAATGGGCTTCCTTGCTCGGACTTCGGGGTTTCGGGCGCAACAGCGACGTTACGAAGCAGCGTCACGCAATGCAAGCAAGGCTAGGAAAGTTCACAGCGCTGGGCCGTCAGTGGCCCGGAGCAATCCCCAGCTATTCAACGGCCCATCGATGGCGTATCGACGACACACCGATGGCCTCGGCCCCCTTGTCCCCCGCGCTTTCCGGGCTCAGGGAGCGGCGCGAACCATGGCTCGACCGATGGCATCCTTCAGTTCTTGGCGGGTGAAGGGCTTGCCCAGAAAACCGGTCCTCGGGGTATCGGTGAATTCCGGCCCCACGGCGTCCGGCCCGTTTCCGCTACACGCCACCACGGGGAGGTCCGGGCGAATTCGGCGAATACTCTCGAAAGACTCTTCGAAAGAGAGCCCGGGCATTCTCATGTCCAAGACCACGCAATCCAGTTCCTGGCCCGGGTGCTCCTCGAGTACCTTGCAGGCCTCGGCCCCGCTTTCAGCCAGCAGGATTTCACTTTCTTCCAGCATGCGCGAGGAAACTCGGCGAACCATTTCATCGTCGTCGACGATCAGGACGCGCCAAGCACTCGAGCTGCGACTCTCAGCGACCCCGCTCGGGGTCGAGGGATTCGGGACAGGGCTATCTCTCTGGGTCTCTCGAATCATTGTTCTCTCTTTCTGGAGGTTGAAGTTCCCGGGCAAGAGACAAATTCGCGCCATCGGGCCGAGGGTTTCAAGCTCAAAATCCGGCTTCGGCCATCATGCTGGGGGCGTGTCCGGCGGGTATTGCGGTTCCTCTCCACTCCTCCGGGTAGATGGCTAAAACTCCCCGAGCGCTGAGCAAAGTATCGCGATTGTCGCCGTGTGCGGAATGGGCTCGGAAGAGTTGGGTCTCAACGGGAAGCATCATGAGTTCTGGCTCTTGGTGGGCGCATCGGTCTCCCACGAAGGCACGGTCCGCGATTCGGTAGGAGACGGCCTCATTGAGTCGCCCCACCCGGCCCAGAACCTCGACCGTCATGCCTCCGATGCAGAAGCTGTCCCCGTGGCCCACCCCCATCAGATCCGGCCCCTGGACCCAATCACAGGGGACGATCCTTCGGGTTCTCCAGCGGCGGGCGATCGCCTCGGATCCCCGGCTGGAAGTCGAAACGGACCCGGTCTCCAGAGTGAAGACCCGGTCTCGCCCCACCCGTCCCAAGCTTTCCGAGTATTCGTCAATACAGTCCTCGATAGGATCGATCAGAATCTTCCCTCGCACCCCCGGCATGCCTAGTATGTAGCTATAGGTTCCAGTGGCGCTATAGAATTCTTCCTGGCTGATCTTCATTATTTTTGCCCTCTCCTTCCCCCAGGGATAGCTCTCAAGCTGTCCCCCGGTTCGCCTGGTTCTCTCGAAGAGCCCGCTAGGGTTCTCGGTTCCTGCTCACAGCCTCTGGCGCCCACTTCAATCCCACGGAGAATCCGAGCGCCGATCCGGCAGCCCAATGTGTTGCAAAGTGCATGCCGGAGGCCACATCGCCTCAAACGCCCGACACGCCTACGAGAGCATCGATTTCGAACTCGACTGTCGCGTTTCGAACACTTTCCGCCCGACCGCGTTGCATATGGAACGGCGCCCGTTGCCCCGGGACACGAGAAAACCAACTCCACATCCACGCCTTCTTGTGCGCCGCCAACGAAAGGACCCATGCGTGGGAGGGAGATCGCGGCAGTCTTGTCGCCCAAGCCACCGAGTGGGCCCGGCCTCGGATTGCCCGCCCTGAGTCGGCCACCCGAACCCTGGAGACCGTGTTCGATCGCTGGCTGCCGGGTCGCCTTTAGAGCGCCGAACTGCGGGCCTGCATCCCCATCCGCGCGTCAGCCGCCTGTACGGCGTTGGAACTCACCCGGACGATACGGGTGTCGCCAAAGGGCGTCCCCATCCCCGAGTTGAGCACGAGGGCTACAGCCAGGCCGCGCTGGGGATCCGCCCATGCCCCGGAGCCCCCAATCCCAAAATGTCCGAACGCGTCGGGCGCCTTGGCTCGAACCACGGGGATCCGGTGATAACCCAGTCGCCAGTCCATGGGCATGGGAATCACACGACCGCGCCGACGACTCTGCACCCGAGTCGCCTCGTTCAAAGTCTTCTCAGAGAGAAGCCGAACCCCATCGAGCTGCCCCCCACAAGCGAGGACCGAATAAATGCGCGCCAGGGACCGCGCACTGAAGTAACCGCTCAGCGCGGGAATTTTTGCCGAGCGCAAGCCCTCGGAGTTCCAATCCAGACTTTCAAAACCCGTCGGTAGAAAGGCCGCTTCGAGCTCGCTGAGATCGTAGGTTTGAGCCTCGCCGCGCGCGGCCTGGCCGCGACTGTGGCGAAGAAAGGGCTTGAGCAGGGCGTCGCGCGGGCCCGCGAGGTCCTGGCCGGGAAGGGCTCGCCGGCCCCCAGCCCCCAGAACATCGGCACAACGCGAACGCGCGTGGTCGGGGAGTCCCAGGTAGAGCCCATCGAGCCCGAGCGGTTCGGCGAGTTCGCTCGCCAGCAACCCAGAGAGTTCGACCCCCGAAATCCGTTGGATCAATTCACCCACGAGCCAACCGAATGTCAGCCCGTGGTACCCGTGGGCCTCGCCCGGAGCATGGATCGGACGTGCGCGCTCCAGAACACCGACCATACGATTCCAATCGAACATTTCCTGGGCATCCCGAACCATGTCCCGGATGCGATAGAGCCCTGATTCGTGGCACAGAACCTGTCGAATCGTGATCTTCGACTTTCCCGCCTGGGCAAATTCGGGCCAGTAGCGGGCGACCGGTGCGTCATAATCGGCCAGGCCTCGATCGACCAGAACGTGAAGCAGGGTCGACAGGACGCCTTTGGTTGTGGACCAGGAAAGGGCAATCGTATCCTCGTTCCATGGCCGCCCCTGGTCATCCCGGGTTCCGCCCCACATGTCCACCACGCACTCTCCATGATGGTAAACGCAGAGCGCCGCGCCGCCCTCGCCGTCCTGGGGAAGCAGCCGGCTCAAGCTCCGTGCCATGGGCAGAAACTCCGAATGAACATGACCCGACAGCATGGTTTCTCTCTTCCTCGGACTTGACCGGTTAGCGAAGGCCTCGTAAAAAACAATGTTCAACGAGCACCCAGTCCACCCCAAGTGAACCGTCGTGGCGCCGCGTGCACCCCTCGAGACGCTTGGATTCCATCGCCATTGAATCCGCGCTGGCGCGTTGAAAAGCCGGTTCGAGTTTCCGAAAGGACTCCTGGGCATATCGCCGGCAGCCTTCGAGGGCGACAGCGTGTTGACCGAATTTCGCCTGGCAGTAGGAATTCTCCCCGGCCACCGGAAGGAAAATCCCGCCCATAGCCACTTCCACGGGCCCATTGAATTCTGCCCCCGGTTCCACTCCGCCCGTGGCCGAACCCGCTGGTGAGTCGGCGGCGGGCACATCCCACAACGAGGAGGGCGTCGTCGAGGAGGGCGTGATTGAAGCGAGCGTCGTTGGCAGCCCCGGGCGGGCCACCTCCAGGGAATCCCGTGGACCGGACGCGAGCCCACACGCCATGAACCCGGCTCCCAAAAAGAGAACCCCGCTCAAACCGAGAAAACCCTGTCTCATGCCCCTCCCCCCGGACGCCGGCGCCCAACGGACACTGTCGTCCTGGGGGGGAACATCGGCGCAGGGGAAAGTTGGCTTGAGGTCC
>CAWVXN010000266.1:0-4797 GCA_963933695.1 uncultured Myxococcales bacterium
CCACCGACAGAGGCGCTATTTCCCCCAGGCCCGGGGCTTCGAGCACTTCTATGGCCACGTGACTGGGGGCATTGGCTATTGGGATCATAACCACGGAGGGGGGCACGATTGGCAACGTAACGGGGTGACGGTTCGCGAAGCGGGATACGCGACCCGGTTGATTGCCGACGAGGCTCTGCGCCTGCTTGAAACTCGGGACAAGGCCCGCCCGACTTTTCTATTCGCTTCGTTCAACGCGCCACATCTCCCCAACGAGGCGCCCGAGGCCACGATTGCCGCTTACCCGGAAAGCTTGGGCGCCCGACGAAGAATTCATGCGGGCATGGTGGCCGAACTGGATACAGCGATTGGGCGAATCCTGGCCAAGCTCCAGGCCGAGGGCATGGGGGATGACACCCTGGTCTGGTTTTTTAGCGACAACGGCGGGCTCAATCCCTCGGCCAACCCCGAGGGTCTGGTGAGCGCGATGGGTTTTCTGGTGTCGATCTTCGGAGAGCCCCTGCCCCTGGAAACCCTGGAATTTTTGCGCACCAATGTCCAGGACGGCGCCAGCGACAACGCCCCGCTCCGGGAGGGCAAGGGTTCGGTGTACGAGGGCGGCATCCGGGTTCCTTCGGCGCTCTGGTGGCCGGGCCATACACGGCCGGGTACGAGCTCGGTGTTTGTGACCGCCCAGGATGTGCTGCCCACGCTGCTGCAGGCCGTGGGGGTATCGGAGACGATCCCGTCGGGCCTGGATGGAGTCGGCAGATGGCGCGAGATCCTCGATGGCGAGAACACGGCCGGGCAGGGCGCTCGTCCCCCGGACTTTCGCGTCCAGGGTCTCGGGGGCGTGGCGTTGATCCGCAGCCCGTGGAAGCTGGTGGTTCCCTCCCCCCTGCCTTTTGCTGATCCCGAACCCGAGCTCTACGAGATCTACGAGGACCCAGAGGAGAAGCGGGACCGAGCCGCCGAGCAACCTGGGCGCGTGGCCGAACTGCTCGCCGTTCTCGAGGCCTGGCCTCTGGGGCCGGAAATCCATGCGCCCCTGACCCAGATCTTCTTCGACCCGGATGCTTTTGGCGGAGGCGAGGAAGACCGGGAGCCCTGGGCCGAGGCGGCGGAGTAGGGGACTCTTGGCGTGTTCCCGTCTCAGGGCGGCTGGAACCGCGGATATCCTGGCACAGGGAGGGCGAAAGGCCCGCTTCTCCAAGGAAGGTCCTAAAGCTCAAGAAAGGTTATAAAGCTCACATCTTGGAGTAGGGAACTCGGGTAGGCAATCGAATTCACTGGTAGAATGGCGCGGCCAAATAGGGGAGCCCCTTGAGCCTTCATCAGCGCCTGACAAAAGAGATCCAGCAAGGGCCTTCGGGTCCAAAAATCGGGGCGTTCTTCGATCTCGATCGCACGTTGCTGGCGGGCTTTTCGGCGTCGTCTTTCTTTTTTGAGCGGCTGCTGTCCGGACGCATGGCGCCCAAGGAGGTGGTCGATTCCCTGCGCGGCGCCCTGAGCTTTGGCCTGGGGCGGACGGGCTTCTCGGGCATGATGGTGGCCACCGCTGGGGCCTATCGTGGCCTGGCTGAGAAAGTCCTGCTCGAGATCGGCGAAGAGGTTTTTGCCAAGCACCTGGCCACCCAGATCTATCCCGAATCCCGGGCCTTGGTGGAGGCCCACCAGGCGATGGGGCACACCGTGGCCATTGTCTCTTCGGCCACCCGTTACCAGGCCGAGCCCCTGGCCAAGGAGATGAACATCCCCCACGTGCTCTGCACCCGGCTGGATGTCGAGGACGGCGTGTTTACTGGCCGGGTCGTTCACCCCACCTGCTGGGGCGAGGGCAAGGCCGAAGCGGGCCGCCAGTTGGCGGGAGAGCACGATCTGGACCTGGCCCAGAGCTTCTTTTATACGGACAGCGACGAGGACATGCCCCTGCTCGAGATCGTGGGCCGGCCGCGTCCCCTGAACCCCAACCGGCGCCTGGCCCAGATTGCCAAGGAGCGTCACTGGCCGGTGCGCCGCTTCAGCAGTCGCGGCACGCCGGGAGCCGAGGACTGGGCGCGCACCGCGTTGGCGTATGCCAGCCTGGCGCCTTCCCTGGGCGCGGGCCTGCTCGCGGGCCTGGTGAGCGGCAGTCGCCGGGAGGCGATCAATACCGGCGGCGCGCTCTTTGGCGATCTCGCGACGTCGCTCTCCGGCGTGGACCTGCGCGTGGAAGGCGAGGAGAACCTCTGGGCCCAGCGGCCGGCGGTTTTTATCTTCAATCACCAGAGCGGGCTCGACTTGATCTTGATGGCCAAGCTCGTGCGCCGCGACGTTACCGGCGTGGGCAAGAAGGAATTACTGAAGAATCCACTCTTCGGCCCGTTGCTAGCGGCCGGCGGCGTGGTCTTCGTCGATCGTTTCAACACCGCCCGGGCGATCGAAGCCCTGAAGCCCGCGGTGCAGGCCCTGGGCGACGGCCTGTCCCTCGCGATTGCGCCCGAGGGCACGCGCTCCCTGACTCCGCGCCTGGGCGCCTTCAAGAAAGGTGCGTTTCACATGGCCATGCAGGCGGGCGTTCCCATCGTCCCCGTGGTCTTCCGAAACGTGCTCGATGCCCTTCCCAAGAATGCCCTGGTGGTTCGCCCGGCCACCGTGCAGGCGGTGGTACTTCCACCGGTGGACACCTCGAACTGGACCGTCGAAGGCCTCGATGAAGAGGTGAGGGCTATCCGCGACCAGTACCTCGAAGTTCTCGGACGTTAAAGAGGAGAACTTCGGATGCAGGGTGAGGCGTCGGAGGAGAAGGGCAAGCAGATCCCGGTGGTTGATTCCGCAACGCCTCATCTCGGAACGCCTCATCCCGGGGCGCCTCGTCCAGAGGAGGCTCCGGTCTGGCCTCTCTCGGACGGTGTCAGCCGGGTGATTTTTTTGCTCGATGTCGCCAGCGGATTCGAGGAGACCTTGCTCCGGCGCTGGATTGTTGAGACCAATCCCGACCCCTCGAACAGCGAGGGTCGTGTCGAGATCCTGAAGATCCCATGCTCGCGGAGACCTCGGGGCGGAATCGACCCCCGATTGGAAGCGACTCTGGCGGCAGGGGATGATCCGCTCTTTGCACCGTTGCGGGTGGCCTGGTTTCCTGCGGTGCGCGATGGACGACGTACGGCACGCTGGTCGGATCTGCTGAAACTCGGCGATCCCCGTGACCCCAGCCGATTGCGCGCGCGTTGGGTGCATGCCTTCACGGCCGACCGCTGGCGGGTTGTGGCCGGCGAGCCCGCCCTGGCCTCGGAGTTGAAGGCCCGTTGGCGCAGCCCCGACCAGGCCGCTTCGGGAGCCACCCAGGGGCTGGCGGATTTCGTCTCGCGCCAAGCCGCCCTGGCCCTGGAACGGGGGGAGCGGCGGCTTCGGGGCGCTCGTTACAAAGTGCCGCGCTTTGTTCGCGAGGAGGTGCTCTCTCGCCCGGCCTTGCGGGGCGAGTTGGCGCGCCTGGCGGGACAACTCGGTCAGGACGAGGCTCGGGTCAGCCGCGATGCCGCTCGCTACCTGAAGGAAATCGCGGCGAGCCACAGTCCATTCGTGATTGACCTGGTGGTACAACTCTGGCGCCAGCTCACCCAGCGGGGATACGACGAGTTGATTCGTTTCGACCCGGCAGCGGTGGAGCGTGTCCGGATCCTGTCCCAGCAGCATCCCGTGGTCTTCCTGCCCAGCCACAAGTCGAACCTCGATCATCCCGCATTGCAACTGCTTCTCCACGAGCACGGTCTACCGCCGAACCACACCGCCGGGGGCATCAACATGAACTTCTTCCCGGTGGGTCCGTTGGTCCGGCGCAGCGGAACTTTTTTTATTCGCCGTAGTTTCAAGGATCTTCCGGTCTACAAAACCGTTTTGCGTCACTACATCGACTACCTGATCGAGAAGCGCTTTCCCTTGGAGTGGTACATCGAAGGGGGCCGGTCGCGTTCGGGCAAACTGCGGCCTCCGCGCTTTGGCATGTTGGCCTACGTGGTGGATGCCTACTTGCGCGGACGAAGCGACGACGTCTACCTGATTCCCGTGGCGATCGGCTACGACCAGATCTCGGATCTGGGCGACTACGCGTCCGAGCAGAGCGGCGGCACCAAGGAGACCGAGGGATTCGCTTGGCTCCTACGCATTATCCGGCGGCTCGGTCGAAGCTACGGGCGAATCTTTGTGGATTTTGGCGAGCCCCTTTCCTTGGCCGCGAGTCTCGGGCCCGCCAATCCTGCGGCGGATCCCGATCCCGACGAGCAGAACCTCGCGGTGCAGAAGCTGGCCTTCGAGTGTTGCGTTCGCATCAACCGGGCGACGCCCATCACCCCGATCTCCCTGGTCTGCCTGGCGCTCCTCGGCCGTGGGGACCGGGCTCTCTCCGCCGAAGAAACCGTGGTGGGTCTGGCGAATTTGGTGGACTACGTAGAGCGCCGAAAACTGGCCACCACCGAGCCCTTGGACCTGCGCTCGGCCAAAGGGGTGAAGATCATTCTCGAAGCGCTGACCGAAAGTGGTCTGCTGGTGCGCTTCGATTCGGGGCCGGAAACCGTTTACCGCATTGCCGAGGATCAATATTTGTCGGCGGCGTACTATCGCAACGCCGTGATCCACTATTTCGTGAGTGGAGCCATCGCCGAACTGGCCCTGGTCAGCGCTGGGGAACTCGCCGAAGGCGATCGGCTGGCTCGGTTCTGGCAAGAAGCCATGGCGCTCCGGGACTTGCTCAAGTTCGAGTTCTTTTTCGAAGACAAGCAAACTTTCCGGCAGGAGTTGGGCCGTGAGATGGCGCTCCATCAGGGCGCTGGCGGAGACTGG
>CAWVXN010000267.1:0-4796 GCA_963933695.1 uncultured Myxococcales bacterium
TATGGGTAACGGGGCGTCATCTCCCGCAGACAAATCAGCCATGCCAGCGGGATCACGGCCGGCACCTCGGCGATCTCGAACTTCAGGACCCGAAAGGTCAGCCACCCGACCTCCGCATCGTTCTGGTCGCGAAAGGTCGTTCGTGTATTGATGAAGTAACCGATTCCCAACCCCGTGGCTTTCTGCTCCGAGATCTCCTCGATCACTGTACGCGCGCGAATCTCGTCGCCCATCTTCAGGTAACGGGTGTATTCCTGCTCTGTATTCGTGGCGACCACCCCGCTGAACCCATGGGCATCGAAAATTCGGTGTAGTTCCTTTTGCTTGTCCCGAGGGTCGGATTCGTCCGACGCCATGCCGATGCCACCCAGGATCCAGGCCTGAAGCATCGTGGGCGGAGCCACAAGCTCCCCATGCACCGAATCCGCGGCCAGGGCGGGGTCCGTGTAGGCGCCGCAGGTATCCCCCATGGCCTCGCACCAATGGCGAATCATGGCCGCATTGACCCGATCCCTTCCGAGATCCTCCAGACCAATATCGAGCCCCACGTAGGCCTCGAGCTGCTTTTCGAATGCTTCCCGCTCACTGCCGGAAATTGTCATGCCGCTTACTCCTCAAACCACCGGGGACGACCCGCGCAGAACCAGTTGCGCGGATGATCGCATCTTGTCAAGCATGGAGGATTCTCCATGCACACCGCCCGCCCAACCCATCAGAAGCGCGTACCAGATCTGGTTCAAGGTCTCGGCGATCTGGGACTCGCGCGGGCAGGGAGCGGGATCCATCAACTTTCCTTGGGCGCAGCGCGTCACGTCGTCGCGCAGGGCCATCACGAGCATTCGTTCGATATGAAAATGATACGCGGCCATTTTTTGGGTCAGTTCCGGATCCCCGGAAGAAACCGCCTTGAGCAAGGCGCGCGCCAGGTTCTGCCGGCGCAACAAACCCCGCACGACCAGGTCAAAAAAGCCCATCACGCGGTCCAGTTCCGACTCGCCTCCAGGCGGACGGACACTGAAGCGCTGCTCAAGATTGGCCACCTCAAACTCCAGAGCCGCGACGAGCAACTCTTCCTTGCTGCGGAAACGGCGGTACAGAGTGCCGAGGGCCACCTGGGAATGAGCCGCCACATCCCGCAGCCGCACCGCCTCAAACCCCCCCTGCTCGGCCAACTCGATGGCCGTTTCGACGATCCGGCGCGAACGTTCCTCCATGGCCTCGGGCATGGCACAATTGAAACACGTTTCAGCCCGAATGGAAACACGCTTCGCGACAGTTGGACACCTGGGAACGGGGCTCCCGATAGCGCCTAGCCCCCATCCCGGTAGGCTCCCCCCATGCCAATCGCCCCCAGCCTCGACAGCTTCTGCCGCAGAATCCTCGAGCGAGGCGATCTGGCGAGCAAGCTGGATCCGCCGGGGGACATGAACCCGGGCCTCGCTCCGGGTTCCGAGGCCACTCGTCCCGCCCCACCCCCGGGCCAGCCAGCCCGGGACCCGGGTCTGGAAATGCTAGGCGGAGCAGCGGCGCTTCCCCGACCGGGCCAACTCGCCGACCCGGCGCTCCGGGCGATTTGCCTGGCTCGCTTCGCCCATCACGAACTGATGGCCGTGGAGCTCTTCGCCTGGGCCCTGCTGCGCTGGCCCGATGTGCCCAGGGGCTTGCAAGCGGGCTGGCTCGGAGCTCTGGCCGACGAGCAGATCCATTGCCGGCTCTACCTCGACCGCCTGGCGAAACTGGGTAGCCGCCTCGAGGCCCATCCCCAATCCGACTACTTCTGGAAACAAGTGCCCGGCATCGCGGCTTCGCCCTACGGTCCTCGAGCCTTCCTCGCCGCTCTGGGCCTGACCCTTGAGCAGGCCAACCTCGATTTTATGGGGGTCTACCGGGACGCCTTTCGCACGGCGGGGGATGAGGCCAGCGCCCAAGTTTTCGAGCGGGTCTACAGCGACGAAATCCAGCACGTCGCAATGGCTGCACGCTGGCTGAACCGCCTGTCCCCGGAACACGCCAACGATCCTGTGGGCGCCTACGAGGCGGCCGTCCCCTACCCCCTGGCGGCCAGCCGTGCCAAGGGACGACGATTCAACGCCGACGCCCGCCGAGCCGCCGGTCTCGAGGACAGCTTCATCGACCATGTGCGCACAGCCCGCTCGAGCCAAGAACTCGCCAGCGCTCCCCCGCGCCCAGGAGAAGACTCGTAGCCTCCGATCCCAGCACACTGCTGCCCAATCTCGGTGCCGAGGAAGGCCCCGGATGGGCCCGTCACACGGCTCTGCCCCGGGTAGCCGCCACGATCCGCTTGTGGCGGCACCTGTTCGGTGCCGACCACCGAGTGCTGGTGCCCGGTGCCGACGCCTCGGGGCAGGCCGAGCAGTGGCCCCCGGCTCTGGGGCCTCGGCCGAACCCGGCCGTCTTCGACTGGCTCGCCAGAAGCTCGGGAATCCCCTGGCTGGGCGATGGCCCCGCCCTCGCCTCCCTGGCCCAGGCGGGAGCGGACACCGAGGCCCCCGACCCCTCGGCGGTCAACACCGTGCACGACAAGGGCTTCGCCGCCCAAATCGCGCGCACCGAGGACTACGAGCCCAAATGCCTACGCGGCCTTTCGGCCACCTACTCGCCCCAGGATCTCGCCGACCCCGGCCCCTGGCTACACGGCCTCGCCCAGCACCTTGCCCAGTGGCCCGACTGGATAGGCGGCGCCTTCACCCTCAAGCCCCGCATGGGGAGCAGCGGACGGGGCCGGGTCAACGGACGCGCCCAAGCCCTCGAGGTCGACAAGATCCGAGCTGCCCTGCCCCGACTGGCCCAACGCGGCGGCGCGGTCCTCGAACCTTGGCTCACCCGAGAGACCGACCTATCCGTCATGCTGCACATCGCTTCACCCGGAGACGGGGGCAAGGACGGGGGCAACGACAGGAGCAACGACAGGAGCAAGGCCCAGCCCCCCATCACTCTGCTCGGTTCTGGCGAGCAGCGTATAGCCCCGAGTGGTGTCTACCTGGGGCACTTGGGCGAGATCGACTCCCGGGGTCGAGTCTTCAGCGGTGGACCTTGGGAGGAGAGCATGCGCGAAGCCGCGGTCGCCGTGGCGACTCGCGCACGAGAAGCCGGCTACTGGGGGCCCTGCGGCATCGACGGCTTCAGCTTCCGGGGCCCCGGCCAGCAAGCGGAAGAGCCCCTGGCCCCGGTCCGCTTGCGCCCCATTGTCGAGTTCAACGCGCGTTTCACCGTGGGCATCGTGGCGGTGGGACTCCTTCGCCGGGCCCTGGCCTCGATCAAGACCGAGCTGAACCTGGAACCCGGGGAGCGAAGGGGCTTCCTGTTCGCTCTGGATCCCCCTCCAGGCTGGCCCCATTGGCGCGCCCTGGCGGACGCTGCAGGCCCCGGTGCGCTCCTGATCCCCCTGGCCGGAGAGCGGAAGGACGAAAAAAAACCCGCCCAACCGGCGCTTCTTTTCGCCCGGGATGCCGCCACACTGCGGGCTGCCCTGTCCGCGGCGCCGGTCGCCCCCGACTAGACCCGGCCGAATTGCGGCGCGCGTTTTTCCAAGAACGAGCGAACGCCTTCTGAAAAATCGGGCCGATCGAAACTCTCGAGCATCAGTTGCATGGACTCGTCGTTGGCATCGCCGAGGCTCTGGGTCATATCCTGATAGATCTGGCGCTTCATCACCGCCATGGAACTCGGTGAGCAGCGAGCCGCCATCTCCCGGGCATACGCGTAGACGGCCGGCATCAATTCATCGTGGGGGTAGACCTTGTTGACCAATCCGATGCGCTCGGCCTCCGCGGCATCCACCCGGCGCGCGGAAAGGATCAGGTCCATCGCGTGGGCGGGGCCCACCAGCCGAGACAGGGTCCAACTGATGCCCCACTCGGCGATCAGGCCGCGCTGGGCGAAGGCCGTGGTGAAGAGCGCCTTGTCCGAGGCGAAGCGCAAGTCGCAACAAAGCGAGATCGGCATGGCCATTCCGGCGCAGGGGCCATTGATGGCGGCGATCACCGGCTTCCGTATAGACATGAGGTAGGAGTAATGCCCTCGGAAGGACGCAGCCATCTCGGCGTTACCCGGATTGGCCTTGAGTGCGTCGCCGTCCGGCCCGCCCCGGCCTGGGCCCTGGGCCAAGCCCTGGCCCTCGCTCAGGTTCTTTAGCCCCTTCAGGTCAGCCCCGGCGCAAAAGCCCCGCCCCTCACCCGTCAGCACGATCACCACCACTTGCTCATCCTCCTCAGCCCGGGCCATGGCATGCTTGACCTCCGCCGCCATTTTGTCCGTCCAGGCATTGAGTTGCTTCGGGCGGTTGAGCTTGATGGTGGCGATGGGATCCGTGACTTCGTAAAGAATCTGCTCGTACATAGGGGCTCTCCTAAACCGGGGAAAAATGATAAACCGATCCTAGCCCTCTCCTACCGCACGCACCTGTCATCCCCTCTTGTCATCCCCTCGGATCATTCCCTCTTGTCATCCACAGCGATCGCCTGCACCGAAGGCCCACGCCCACGGCCCGCACCCACGGCGCTGCTACCCTGAGTCCCCATGCGGCTGCGCGTTCTAAATCTGAATGTTTGGGGCCTTCCCCTGGGCCTTACCCGGCATCACGACGCCCGCATGCACGCCATCGGTGAAGAATTCGCCGGATCCGGAGCCCACGTCATTTCGCTCCAAGAAGTCTGGACCCCGAGCGCGCGAAAGATCCTGGCCGCGGCCGGGCGCCGAGCCGGCTACACGGCCATCTGGCACCGGGAAGCCGCTTTCGGGGGCAGCGGGTTGATGGTGCTGAGCCGACTACCGGT
>CAWVXN010000268.1:0-4787 GCA_963933695.1 uncultured Myxococcales bacterium
AAGGGGCGATGCCTCCCCTACCCCCCTAGCCACTTCGATGCCAAGGCCAGTTAGGGAGCGCTTTTCTTAGGGAGCGCTCGTCCAGGCAGCGCCCGTCTTAGGGAGCGCTCTTCACCCCGAGCCCCGCATCCTCGAAGCACCCTTGCCAACCCGCTTCCTCGAAGCGCTTCCGGCTACAGGGTGCCGAGCGGGGTATGTAGTCCTGCATTGCGGGAGGCACGTATCCGCCATTGAGCGCGAAGGCGATGCGCCGCGCAAACTCGTTCTCTCGATAGACCATGCGGTACGTGAGTTGGCCGTCGAGATAGGGGCCCCAGTCGATCCAAGTAGCATCGACCTCTTCGAGATTATCCGGGCGATGCAGTGCATCAGAAACCACCAGGGTGTAGAACCCGTCCTCATCCTCTCGGAGTTCCTGCTCGAGCATGCAGTCCCGCGCGCTCCCAGACCAAATATTGTAAGTGCACAGGGTGAAGAGTCGAATATCCGTTCCGGGAGTGCTTACCGGCTCACCCTGCCGTGAGTTCGCTGTCTTCAAATTTCGCGCACGTACGATGAATATGTTTCCATATCGACGACTGAAAAAAGTCGCTAGATACTGCACATCGGCATTGGCCAGCGTGTCCGATGGACTCTCGAAGTTCGACGAAGTGCTCCAAGCCGCCGGATACACGGCTCTGTGGTCGGCGATTGGAAGCACCGGAAAGAGAATATCGGTCAGAGCGTGCTTCTCCCCAACTTCGAAGGGTTCGCATTCTTCAAAGTGCTGAACAACTTCTCCATCACGGCCATAGATGGTCACCGCGGGCAGAGGGACGCCACCCGAGTTCGGCCCGTCCCCAATATCCGACGCATAGAGTCGGAGCATGTTCCAGACCCAGCGCGTAGGTTTGATGCCATTTTTTCGAGCGCCCACATAGTAGGTATTGGGCGGAGGGTTCGAGGCCGGTTGATCGAAAACCAGCCACGCGGTGTAGTAGTTGGGCTCTTCGTTCTGGGGGATTTCCCTAAACGGATTCACGCTACCGGGATCCGGATCCAAGTCCGCGTCGCGCACAGTACGGAGATTGTTCAGATCCTCATCGTTGGGATGAAAGGCAAAGTATCGCGCCCGAGGATACTGACCGTGGAGTTTGACACGACCGCCGGCTTCTACACCGAACATGCCCGGAGGAGTCGGAACATCCGAACCGATCCAGAAACGCTGGGCGAAATAATTCCCCCCCGAGATGTCCGGAAGATTCGGGAAGTGGTTGAACGTCGCCGGATTGCCAACACTGGGCCAAGCGGGACAACGGCCCTCCCGGGAAGCCATGGTTCCCACATTGTATTTTCCATCGCCCAGCCGAATACCGCATTGCTCGGCTACGTAGTCGGCTATCCGGCCCTGCACTCCAGCAAACTCTGGATCCCGCAGAATCGCGAACGTCTGCATCATGGGAGTCTTCCCGTCCACCGCGTTCAGCCAGGCGCCAAAGGTGTCCCGAAGAGTCGTGAGGTCTTCGCGAATCTCGTCGGGAGAGGCATCCAGAAGCGTTTGAGCCACCAGAACGTGGCCCGCCAGTTCGGGGAATTCCCGAGTATCCAACTCGCCCCGGTTGACCCTGGCGAGGGTCTCACAGAACTCCTCGGACTCGTCTGAAAAAACGATGGACGGCACCAAAAGGATCACGAGAGTGGAAATGAAAACCCTGTACATACCTCTCCGATTCATCACGAGCCTACATCACAGGCAGCGAGGCGAGGTCGATGGGGAGTTCTCCCCGACCAATACGCGCTGCTCGATCCTTGAGGGTGGCCTCCGTCTCCTGGTGGCCATACATCACGACGAACTGCTGCTTTCGCACACCCTCGAGGCAGTGGCGAGCAAGGTCGTCAAGATCCTGAAATTGCAGTTCCATCCCCGCTTCCTTGGCCGCTATTTTGAACTGATCGATAGTGGGCGCCGCCGTGGCCGGCTCAACTTCCCGGGCCAGGCTGTCCGGGCGATTGCGAGCCGTCGTCCATATACCGGTATCCAACAAACCGCCGGACGGATAGAAAATGGATGCGCGTAGGTTGGTTTTTTCGGTCTGCAGCTGAGCATCGAGGCACTCCGTAATTGTAGAAACTGCCGCCTTGCTCGATGCGTATACCGACTGGAAGGGCAGAGGAGAGATTCCTCCGTCTCCCGAGGACGTATTGATCACATGGCCCTCCTCCCCCGAGGCAATCATGCGCGGAACAAATGCCTGGATTCCGTGAATCACTCCCATCACGTTGACGCCATGGACCCAGCGCCAATCGTTGACAGTCGTTTCCCATATATTGGCGGAAGGGGCCGCTACGCCTGCGTTATTGAAGAGCAGATGACAGGCACCGTGGGTCTCGAAGACCTGATCAGCAAGAGCAGTCACCGAAGCGGAGTCCGAGACATCGGTGACAATCCCGACCACGTCGGAGCCTTCCGCTGAAAAACTCGCCACGGTTTCGTCCAGCACTGTCTTCTCTACATCACCCACCACGACTCGGGCACCTTCCGCGAGCAGTGCCGCTACCAAGGATTTCCCGATTCCGCCCGCACCACCCGTCACTACAGCGACTTTGCCGCTCAGATCCTTCATTTTATTCTCCTTGTTTTCGGTCATTTTCAGTGCAATCAGCCGATGGGCCCCGCCTTCGCCCATCCGACCAGATCGCCGGAGGAAGACTCCTCGCAGAGGCACTGCGCGAAACGTCGACCCGGCTTTCGTATCTTAAGCCAGAGCCACTCACGGCTATGACGAATCCGAAAGTGTAACGCTTTGAGAACTGGCAATGGCATTGGCAGGCTTCTTTTACTCTGGCGGAATGCTACAAATCCGACTTGGATTGAATCAAATTCACCGCACCCACACTCGTAAGAACGAAAATCGGAACCCTCCTCAGGAACCCTTTATCGGAACCCTCATCGGAACTCCCATCGGAACCCCCCAGTGTTGAAAAATCTTCTTTCACCCACGCGAATTGGCAATCTCCAGCTCCGCAATCGGATCGCGGTGGCGCCCATGGGGGTAGAGATTGCCGAAGCCGACGGCCAGGTTCGTGAGCCTGTCATCGCCTACTACGAGGAACGAGCCCGGGGCGGAGCCGGACTGATCATCACGGAGAACACCTCGGCCTGTTATCCCCGGGGCGCAAACTCTGCACACGAACTCGGCGTTTCCAGCGACGTTTTTCTCCCCGGCCTCCAGGCACTGACCGACCGTGTCCACCTCCATGGCGCGCGCATCGCTATTCAGCTCGCTCACCACGGAAAGGTGGGGCGACTGGACACGCGAGATGGACGCTCTCTCCTAATGCCTTCGGTCCCGGGAC
This sequence comes from uncultured Myxococcales bacterium, assembly GCA_963933695.1. GTDB lineage: Bacteria > Myxococcota_A > UBA9160 > UBA9160 > UBA4427 > JAZXM01. Next base: position 3,337 of record CAWVXN010000268.1, read on the forward strand.
ACCAAAGGAGTTTACGTGGCTCCCTGGATCTCAGCCGGGAAGAAATGGGCTTGATGGCCGCAGCCGCAGGGAATGCGAAGCCCACCATCCGAGAAGCCACCCCTGAAGACTTGGTAGAACTCGTTGGGGATTTTGCAGACGCGGCCAGGCGCGCCCAGCGAGCGGGCTTCGACGCCGTGGAAATTCATGGAGCCCACGGCTACATCTTTTCAGAATTCCTCTCCCCCGCGTGGAATTTTCGGGAAGACGGCTACGGAGGTCCGGTGGCGAATCGAGCGCGCCTGCTCTGTGAGACCATCGCGGCCTGCAAAGCTTCCACCGGCGGCGACTTCCCAGTTTGGTGTCGCATCGATGCCGTCGAGTTTGGCGAAGAAAACGGAATCAACATTGACGACGCTGGACGCACGGCCGAACTCGCAGAACAAGCGGGAGCCGATGCCATCCATGTCAGCGCCTATGCCCACCCTTTGGGAGCCGGCTTCACCCAAGCGCCCATAGTTCACGCCGAAAACGGATTCGCAGGTTTCGCTGCCAGTATCAAGGCCAGGGTGTCGGTTCCGGTCATTGCCGTCGGTCGTATTTCGCCCGAGGCGGGCGACAAGCTGATTCGCGAAGGCCGGGCCGATATAATCGCCATGGGGCGGCCGATGCTTGCCGATCCGGCGATCGCCCAAAAGCTCGAGGAAGGCCGACCCGAAAGCATCCGTCCCTGCATCTATTGCTACACCTGCGTGGCTCAGGCCTTCTTCGACCGCTCGGTGCGTTGCGCGGTCAACCCCATCACGGCTCACGAGGCCGAATTCGCCGAAGCCCTGCGCGAGAAATCTTCCCGGCCCATGCGGGTCCTCATTGCGGGCGGCGGCCCGGCAGGCATGGAAGCGGCACGAGTCGCAGCGACTCGTGGCCATCGGGTGACGGTCTACGAGAAAAGTCGCCAACTCGGGGGCACCCTTCGCTTCGCCGCGCTGGTCTATGAACCCAACGAGCGGCTTCTCGATTGGCTGGAAAACCAGGTCCACGCCCTGGGAGTCGAGGTCATCCTGGGGCGGGAACTGCTTCCCGAAGATGTCCGGGAGCAGCAAGCCGACGCGGTCATCGTCGCGACCGGGGCCCGTCGAGAGAATCCGCCCATTCCGGGATGCGACCTTTCCCATGTCCTGGATGGCGACAGCCTCCGTGGCATCATGACCGGGGAGGAGACCGGAAACGCCAGGCATTCCATTGGGGTTTTGGACCGTTTCGTGATCGGCGCCGGCCGCAGGCTCGGCATCCTGCGTAGCCCTGGGCGCTTGCGCACTCTGTCCCACCGCTACATGCCTCTGGGCAAGCGCATTGTCATCATCGGGGGTGGCTTGGTGGGCATTGAGTTGGCCGAGTTTCTCGCCGAACGCAACCGCAAGGTCACCGTCCTCGAAGAAGAGGCGATTTTCGCTCTCCAAATGGCTCACCCT
>CAWVXN010000269.1:0-4769 GCA_963933695.1 uncultured Myxococcales bacterium
CATCGTCCAAAGGCTGCATCACCTGCTTTCGGGCCAGAGCGGCCTCGATGTAGGGAGCGAGTTCTTGGGCCTTGGCTCGTTCACGCGATTCGCACTCCGCGGCAAAGGGTTCCATGACTTCGTCCGCAAAAAGTTGGAGGGCCTCGCAGATGTGTTCGTGGCGGTTGCGGCCAGACTGCTGCATGAAAATGATCTGGTCGACGCCCGCATCCCGAAAATTGGCGAGGTGAGCCCGCATGTCGTCAGGGGTGCCGATACCCGTGGCGCTATAACCAGCACCCCGCGACGCCTCGATCACTTCCTCTGTGCGGTTACCCCGTGATTTCTGAAATTCATCCCATAGTTGCGTTCGGCCAGGAGTCGTGTCCTGAGTCACCAATGCGCGCAACGCATAGTTGAAAAATTCGAACCCCTCATGGCCACGACGGATCGCTTCCGCACGGTCGTGATGAAGCGAAAAGTTCGAGACCATGGCGATGTTCGCATTCACGCTATGGCCGATGGGAACGCACTCCTCGGACCGAATGATGTCGTAGTAGATATTCGACCATGACTTGGCCTCCTCCGGATCCAGGAACGAGAAAGCCAGAGCACCGAGTCCGTTCCGGGCAGCGACACGGATCGTGTCGCGATTCGTGCAGGCCATCCACATGGGGGGGTGGGGCTTTTGGAGCGGTTTTGGCAGGACATTGCGGCATGGCATGGAGAAGTATTGCCCCTCGAAGCCGGGGTAGGGGTCGAGGACCATCATGTTGGCTATCTGCTCGGCGGCCTCGAGACTCATGGCTCTCTTCTCTTTCGCCGGAATCCCGAACCCGCCGAGTTCAAGGCGAGTTGCGCCTTCGCCGATTCCAAATTCGACGCGACCATTTGAGACGAGGTCCAGTGTGGCGATGCCTTCGGCGGTTCGCGCAGGGTGGTTGTATTGCGGGATCACTTGGCGAATGCCGTGTCCGAGGCGAATTCGCTCAGTCCGTCCTGCCGCACAGGCTAGGAAGACCTCGGGCGCCGACGAGTGGGAGTATTCGTCGAGGAAGTGGTGCTCTACCTCCCACGCGTAGTCGAACCCAAGACGGTCTGCGAGAACCACCTGCTCGAGGGCTTCCTGAAAGAGGCGGTGTTCGTCGCCTTCTTTCCATGGCTTCGGGAGTTGTAGTTCGTAGAAAACGCCGAATCTCAATCTTGATCTCCGTGGTAGAATTCGCAGTTGAATTCGCAGTTGAATCGGTAGTTGAATGAGTGGATCAAATCTTTTCCCCGACTCATATTGGTCGAGGGGGACTGCCCCGCTGGATTTATTCCAACGGCGGCAAGAGTCGTCCGTCAGAATCCCGTCGCTCCGGGCCCGTTACGCGCGCTCGTCCGTCGCCGAAAGGTGTGTCGCGTGCGGAGATGGTTTCCTTCACGCCGTTGCTTGCCAAATCCTTGTAGACCTGTCGTGCGGCCCGGGTGGTGTGGGCTTTGGCGTCATTTTCGGCTGCCAGTCTCTGCAGGGTCTGGGCCCCCATAAGTTCCATTCCGAGATTCACGATACGCTTGTTTGCCGAGAGGAGTTCCGGGTCGACCAGGGCGAAACGATCGGCGAGGCCCTCGACCTCGCTCTCCAGAAACTCATGGGGAACGGATTTCATGGCGAACCCGATTTTTGCCGCATCCTCGCCGCTGACCGAATCACCGGTCAGGAGTAATCGCTTGGTCCATTGGGGCCCGCAGTGATAGAGCCAAAGATGATTCGGGGGCGCGCCCATATTGCGAAGGGGAGGAAAACCGATAGTCGCATCATCGGCAGCAATGATGACATCACAGTAGAGGGCAAGGTCAGTTCCGCCTGCGAGACAGTGTCCGTGAATCTGGGCAATCGAGGGCTTGTGCATCTCCCAGAGAGTTCGCATGCAGCGCTGGAAGCGTTCGAGCATCCAGGTGTCGTCGTCAATCCCTCGGCCGGTTCTTCGCTTCACCCCGTCGTCGGGGCGGGCTAGATGAGCCGGAGCCAAGTCGTACCCTGCCGAAAAGCTAGGGCCGGCGCCGCGCAGAATCACGCTGTGTACAGATCGATCGTCATCCGCTTCCCAAAGTGCATCTTCGAGTTCTTCAAGGAGCGCAAGCGAAAGCGCGTTCCTCTGTTTGGGTCGGTTAAGTGTCACGCGGGCTCGATTGCGATCGACTTCGTAGAGGATGTGTTCGTAGATTCGTTCGCTTGTCACGGAAACCTCCAGAAATTGGGAAATCAATGTAGTCGATCTTTGTGGGATCTTCGACGGGCTGGTTTGAACGCTGGGGCTCTGAAATCTCGGGGGGTGGGGCGGGTAGCGGAGACCACCCTGAAGCCCCATCTTCGCTTAGTCATTATTCGAGTAATGACAATCAGCATTCACGCCAAACAGAGAGTCTCAAATACTCAGGAGCTGACCGGATGGCCTTCCAGCCCGATGAACTGATTGTGAACGTAGATAAGCTTTCCTGGCGGCCTATGGGTGAGGGCGCCTGGGCGAAGCTTCTTCGGGCCTGCCCCGAGACCGGAACCTGGACCGTGATGTTGAAGCAGGCGGCTGGTACTGCGGCGCCGCCTCACAAGCACTTGGCACCCGCAGACTTTTACGTTCTGAAGGGCCGAATTGAATATAGGGGCGGGGTTGCCGAGGCGGGGTACTTCGCGCGGGAGCCGCTGGGGGCGGAACACCCTGAAACGTTTTTCCCGGAGGAGACGGTCTATTTGTTTACGTCTTACGGACCATTGGCAATGTATGGGCCCGACGGAAATATCGCAGGCATAACCGACGCCGAGGTCTGGCACAAAATGTTCTCGCGTTCGGAAGAGAAGGCCTGACGGGCAGAACCGAACCGTCTCGACACTCTCCGATTTACGTAGAAAACGAGGGAGTTTTCCGAAGATGTCCGAACCTATAAACGCCTATCTCGTGGCCAATGCACGCTTTCACGACACGGACTTTGCACGCCTCAGCCTGCTGCAGCTTCTCGCGGAGATTCCAGAAATTCGGACCCGCGTGTCCGATAGTTTTGCGGATACGAAGGCGATCGCAGAGTCGGACTTTCTTTTGACCTACACCTGTGACCTTCGGCCCGATGGCGTGGAGGAGCGCGCATTGCGCGACTTCGTCTCATCGGGAAAGCGCTGGATCGCACTGCACGGCACCAACGCATTCCTGGATTTCACGCCCAAGGGGCTGCAATGCCCTCGCAGTCATACGACTTTCATGGAGACGCTGGGCAGTCGGTTCATCTCGCACCCGCCGAGCCAGCCCTACCAGGTCACGATCTCAGATCCAGGACATCCGCTGGTCGCGGGCTTGGAGACTTTTGAGGCCTCGGATGAGATTTATCTCTGCGAATACTATGGAGAGGTGAAACCGCTGCTCGAAACCCGCTTCACGGGAACGTTCCAGTCGGGCTATGTCGAGAACGAGTGGCCCGACGATGACCCCAGGCTCGTCGCCTACACGCACCCAGTAGGCGCTGGCGAAGTTCTCTACATCACCCTCGGACACTGCTGTGGGAAATACGATATGCAGCCAATCCAAGAAACCGCGGAGGTGGTGCGGGGTTCATGGGAGAACCCGACCTTCATGGAGTTACTTCGCCGCGCACTTCGGTGGGGGTGCGGGACGCTCTGATTAACGCCCTCGCGAAAAGGCCCGAATGAAATGTCGGAACCCACGGAGAGTGACGGTGTTCGGCGGCTAGCTCGCCCCATCCGGCGACCAGGCCACGGGAAAGACGTCGGGGAAATCGCTCAGGGGCTGGCCCGATTTGGGTTCGTGGGAGTAGAGGGCGCGAGGGTCGGGGATCACTTGGCCTAGGCGGTGCAGGTAGCGGACGTCATTTCCGGCCCAAAGCGAGGCGTGGGCGCGGCGGGGAATTTTCGACACGATATTCCCGCCTGCGGCGTGCAAAACATGCCCGTGAAAGAGGATCACGTCCCCGGGCTCGTAGTCCCAGCCCACGATGTCGTAGGAGCTCCTGTGCGCCTGGATATCGGGCACCGTGGGCAGGCTGCTGTCCCGCACCCCGCTGAAGTAATTCCAATTCTCGTAGGCATCGACGCCCAGCATTGGTTTGTCGGGGCGAGCGCTCTCAAGCATGCCCCGAGCGTCGGAGTCCACATCGGGATCACGCCCGGCAAGAGGCGAGTAGGTGACATTCCAGCGATGAGATCCACGCACCACCTCGAGACTGGCCCTGCGAGGAACCGGATCGGGAGAAACCCATGAGCGAATGAGGTCACCGCCGTCGAGATTGTAGTAACAGGTATCCTGATGCCACGGCGTAGGGAGAAAGAGGCCCTTTGGCTTGAAGAAGAGTTGGTCCATGTAGAAACGAACCGCGCTCCCCAGGGCCCGGCCGGCGATCTCGGCCAGAGGAGACTCAAGGACAACCCTTCGAAGATCGGGCGATTTTGCTGCGGGAAACTGATCGACCCGAAGGGTTCCCAAATTTTCGGACATCACGTCGGGCTTATCGATCGCCTCGTCGATCCCCTTACGGAGCAGGTCGACCCAGTCATGGGCCAGAACGGATTTGAGAAGGACGGCACCGTCACGGTGAAAAGCGCCAATCTCTTCCTGGGTGATTTTCCGGAGCGGCTCGCCTTGCATGGCGCCAGAGTACATCGGCAATCTCGGCGAGGCCAGCGGATGCTGACTGGCTCGCGCCGGTCACAGGCTCAATGGGCAGAAGGTCGAGCCGAAAAATACTGCCAGGACTGTCTCTGCTGCCTTCGAAGTCCCGGGCCAAGAGCCATTGGAACCCAG
>CAWVXN010000270.1:0-4767 GCA_963933695.1 uncultured Myxococcales bacterium
AGCTTTCGAAGAGTCGCCGCCGGGGCCGCCGCTTCTACCCCCCCCTCTCCCCGCCTCGCCCCCACCGATTGGTTGAAGCTCCGGCCTTGGAGAAGGAAAGGCCCCGGGTTTGGGCGGCCGACGCTTTGGTCGACGCCGATTCCTTCGCCTCTCACCTTTTGCCTCTCAACTCTCGCCTCTCGCCCATTCCCCATCGGTTTCTTCGCCTCTCGTCGAATATTCCCTGGTTTTTCTATTAACTCCTTGGCCCCGAAGACCGCTAGAAGAATCAACTTTAAACCGCAAAATAGAGAGGGTTCGTGATCAAAATGAGGCGATCGACAACTGGAATCATCATGGGTCTCTTGACGAGTGTGTGCTGCACTGCAGCTATGGCGGCCGAGGGGCCAGGCGCCTCGGTACGGACTGCACTCGAGGATCGCCCGGTCGCCGTGATCGAAGAACTTCGCCAGGACCTTCAGGCGAACCTACGCGCCGATCTTCTGGCGGCCATGCGGTTGCAGATGGGCGAGCTTGTCGCCGTGGTCAAGGCCAACACGCCCCCCAACGAGCCCCTGCCCGAATGGGAGCTTGCCGGTCAGGTGCGATAGGACTGAGGAATTGCCCGGCTCAGAGGATCGGGTAGGGCATGGACAACGGTGGGGCGCCTGGCAGTGAGCCGGTCTGGTCCCGCTGGCGTCCCCCGCCGTAGCCCCCTTGAGGGTTTCGGCGCGGAGAGAGCGCTGGCCGGCCCGACCCCCGGGGCGGGTCGGAGGGATTGGGATGTCCGGTGGCCCGAAGGGGCATGCCTGGCGCTCTCGACTCGGTGACTCTCGACTAGATGGGTTGTTCGTGCGCCCTCCGGCTTGACGATCGAGGAGTGGACGTCCACTATCACGAAACCCTTCCGCAATCCCTCTTTATGGATCGAGGCGGTTTTCCGATTTCCGGGTTGACGGAATCGATGGAGCCTCGACCCCCGGTCCTGAGTTGAATCAAGCGCTCTTCGTCGTCTCCTCGCTTATCGGCGTGATCATCGGGGTACTCACCCTGTTGATCGTAGGGAGCAAAGCTCATTCGGACCGCAGGGCGAGGGTTTGGGGACGGCGAAGGCGGATTCTCGCCCGGAGAGTCGATGCTTATCTGCGCGGAGAGCGGGCTCATATAGGAGAGTGCCTGGGTGATGGCGTTCGCCCGCGAGACCAAAGCGTGGTCGAGGACATTTTGCTCCGTACCATTCTCGACGGGGAGGGGGCTGACTTTCAGCGCCTCTCTAGGGCGTTCGAGGAGCTCGGCTACGTCAGCCTTTACCTCGAGCGTCTCAAACGCAGAGGGTGGTGGCATCGAGCCAAGGCGGCAGAATATCTTGGCCTCGCCCGGGCCGGCCGGGCCCAGGACGCGCTGCTCGTGGCTTTGGGCGACGAGAATTCTGAAGTGCGCTTTCGCGCTGCACGGGCGCTGGGACAAATCGGGGGTCCGGGTGTTATCCCAACCCTGATCCTCACCCTCAATCACCCCGAACGGTTTTCCTCGATTCGCATGGCCAACGTTCTTGTCTCCATGGGCCCGTCGATCGTGGAGCCCATCAGGGACTCTTTTGAGGAATTGGTGCCTGGGGCTCGCGCGACCGCGTTGGATGTTCTCTCGGCGGTGGGTGCCGCCGAGGTCGCCCCCTGGCTTGGCGAGCGACTCAAGGATCCCGACCGCGATGTGCGCTCCCGTGCGGCCCGGGCCCTCGGCACCGTCGGCGATCTCTCTGCCGGGCCTGGACTGGTGCTTGCGCTTCAGGATCCCGAATGGCCCGTCCGGGCAGTGGCGGCCAAGGCCCTTGCGACCCTCCGCTATACGGCCGCGATTCCGGAGTTGTCCAATGCGCTTCGCGACTCCGAATGGTGGGTTCGATCCAATGCGGCCGAGTCCCTGCGCGTGATGGGACTTCAGGGCTTGGCTGCCCTCGAGTCGATGTTGAACGACTCCGATGCATACGCAAGGCATCAGGCGGTGTTCATGTTGGAGGAAGCCGGCGTTCTGGATGAACGCGTGGACGATCTCTTTGACGCTTCCAATCAACGCCGATCGCGGTCGCGAAATTTTGTCGATCAGGTGATCGGGTCCGGCCAATGTGGGCGGCTTACGGACCTGGCCGGTGAGCATGCCGACCTTGAGGTCAGAGCCTTCCTCGCCCACATGCTGCAAGGAGATGCTCCCGCCCTGGATATGCGGCAATGAACGATATGCAGTGGCTTGTTGATGCGGTTCTTGCTTTCAACGACTTCGTGATTTTCTATTTCATTTCGCTGAATTCCATTTATCTGTTGCTCTTTGTCATGAGCCTGGGCGCGGCACTTCGTTTTTCCCGTGAGAACTTCTTCTCTGATTCACGGCAGATACTGGAATCGGACTTGACCCTGCCGATTTCCATCTTGGTGGCCGCGCGGAACGAAGAACTCACGATCCTCGAAACGGTTCGTTCCCTTTTGCGGGTCAACTACCCCGAGTTCGAAGTCATCGTGGTGAATGATGGCTCGAATGACGACACCCTGGGGGTACTGACTTCAGCTTACGATTTACGCAAAGTCGATCGAGTCGCCAAACGTTCCCTGGACACACAGACGGTCCGGGCTGTATATGGTTCGCTCTCCCACGGCAATCTCATCCTCGTCGACAAGGAGCAGGGGGGAAAGCACGATGCTTTGAACGCTGCAATCAATCTCAGTCGCTATCCGTTGATTTGTTCAATTGATGCGGATTCGATCATCGAACAGGATGCGCTGCTGAGGGTCGTCAAGCCGTTTGTCACCCATCCGGATGAGACCGTGGCTGCGGGGGGGATTGTTCGCATCATCAACGGATGCCGGGTTGAGGACGGCACGGTGAAGAATGTTGCGCTTCCGAACAGTGCGCTCCCTATCCTACAAGCAGTCGAGTATTTGCGGGGCTTTCTCACCGGTCGACTGGGCTGGGACGCGATGGGATCCCTGCTGATAATTTCCGGTGCCTTCGGGGTGTATCGCAAGGAGACCGTAATCCGAGCAGGCGGTTATAGTGGCAAGACCGACAGTGAAGATCTCGAGTTGGTAGTTCGAATACGTAGAATGATGCGCGAAGAACGAAAGAAATTCCGCATGGTTTTCGTCCCGGACCCTGTTTGCTGGACCGAAGTGCCTACCAATTTCGGCGACCTAGCGCGGCAGCGATCCCGCTGGCATCGCGGCCTGATTCAGACGCTCTGGAGCGAGCGGAGGATGCTCTTCAACCCGCGTTATGGCCGGGTAGGTCTCTTCGTAATGCCCTATTTCGTTATCTTCGAAATGTTGGGTCCGTTTATTGAAACCCTTGGTTACATCGCGATCCTGGTTTCGTACGTCATGGGTTCACTCGACCGAGAGTACCTGCTCCTCTTTGTGTCCGTTTCCGTCTTCTACGGTGTCTTTCTTTCGGTGGCGGCGGTTTTTCTTGAGGAGGTTTGGTTTCGCCGGTATCCCAATTGGGCCGATGTTTTCAAGTTGCTTTTGTTCGGCCTGATCGAAAATCTGGGTTATCGCCAGGCATTGTCCTTATTTAAAATCAAGGCGGTCTGGGACCTCCTGTTACGGCATCGTGGCTGGGGCGATATGGAGCGAATTCGCTTCCTGTCGGCAAGCGAGAATGGGAAATCGTCGAGATGAAGCGAGTCCTGGTTTTCCTGGTGGTGATCGGACTGTGGGCTGCCGTCCCGCTTTCAGGCCAGGGGGAAGGGATCTCGAACTCGGCGCGCTTTACCCAAGCTCAAACCCAAGCTCAAGCTCAAGCCCTGGCCTATGCGGGTGAACGGGCCGAGGCCATGGCGCTCTGCCGTGAAATCCTTGCGAAGAACCCCTCGGACCGAAACGCGAAAACCTTGCTGGGGCGGATCAATGCCTGGGAGGGGAACTATGAACGCGCCCGGGTACTGCTGGGGCAGGTTGTGGATGCTCACCCAGGGGACACCGAGGCCAGGCGCGCCCTGGTGGATGTAGAACTTTGGTCGGGCAGGCCTCAGGTGGCCAGGGCGTTGGCCGAAGAGGGCCTGGACTTGCGCCCCGCCAGCCCGAATCTTCTGATGGGGAATGCACGAGCCTTGAGCAAGCTGGGCTTGCCTGAAGAGGCTCTGGCCACCGCTCGGGAGGCTGTTTCTGCGGATCCGGACAATCGGCGTACACGTGATTTCTATCGACTCCTTCTTGAATATACCCAGCGCAACAAACTGTCTGCGGATTACCGCAGGGAGTGGTTCAATGATGACACCGACCCGTGGGAGATGACGAGCCTTACCTACCGCAGGGAGTTCAGTTGGGGATCGCTCATTCCGAGGCTCAATATCGCCCGAAGATTTAACAAGAGCGACGTGCAATTCGAGGTGGACTCGTATCCCGGGGTCGGGGAGAACATGTACGGCTATCTGAATTTTGGTGTCTCGGGGAGCGACCTCTTCCCCCAGATTCGCTACGGCGCCGAGTTATACAGGAATTTCCCGAAAGGGTGGGAAGCTTCGCTCGGATTTCGCAGGCTTGAGTTCGATTCGGGGGGAGTGACTATATACACCGGAACCGTGGCACGTTATCTCGGGAGTTACTGGATACAGATCCGCCCCCAATACGTAACGAAGAATTCGGGCAGCTCCTTCTCGGGTCGGGTGCGAATTCGTCGTTTTTTGAATGGGCGCTACGAGTACCTAGAACTCTCAGGAGGCGCGGGCAATGATTTGGGCTCGGACCTTGTCGACACTGCGTCGGACCTGGATTCGAGTTCGGTGCAATTGGCGTATCA
>CAWVXN010000271.1:0-4767 GCA_963933695.1 uncultured Myxococcales bacterium
AACAACCCTCTGACTTACGTCATCGGAAACCTCGAATTACTGGAAATCGCATTCGACGACGCCAGCGTCACAGGGTCCACGGCACAGCCCGAGGAATCGCAGCGCCTCGTCGCGGACGCGCTTGAGGGAGTTGGCCGAGTCGCCGACCTGGTTCGCGACCTAAGAGAATTCACCCACGGCGATGAACAGAAATTCGGCCCGGTTTCAGTTGCTCACGCAGTCAAAGGGGCGTCACGCCTCGTCGCCAACGAAATGCGGCATCGAGCTCATCTCGAAGTCGATTGCGACGACGCCCTGCACGTGCTCGGAAACGAAGGAAGGTTGCAGCAGATCCTGGTAATCCTGCTGACCAACGGTGCCCATGCGATCAAAGAGGGCTCGGCTGCGGAGAACTTAGTCCGGGTCTCAGCGCGCCAAATCAACGACGAGGTCTTGCTCGAAGTCTCCGACACGGGCAGCGGCATTCCCTCCGACGTCCGCGAGCAGATCTTCGAGCCGTTCTTCACGACGAAGGAGGTCGGCGAGGGGTCTGGCATGGGCCTCTTTGTGACCCGCAATATCGTCAAATCCTTGGGCGGACGCATCAAAGTCGACAGTACGCCGGGGGCCGGCAGCACGTTTTCAATTTTTCTCCCTTCCTGTGAGCCGTCGGCAGAAGCCATTCAATCCGCTCGCCGTGTTGAAAAAATACAAGTCCCAGACCGCACACTTCAGATTCTGGCAATCGATGACGAAGCATCGGTGCTCGTGTATCTGCGACGAGCGTTGGCGCACCACGATTTGACCACCGAAGTAAGCCCGCGCGCCGGTCTCGAACGTATCTTGGAGGGCACCTACGACGTCATCCTGTGCGATCTGATGATGCCCGAGATGTCCGGCATGGAGATCTATTACGCGGTGCGGCGAAGCCAGCCCGAACTTGCAGACCGCATGTTATTCATGACCGGGGGGCTCTTCGTGGAAAATGCCCCTGATTTCCTGACGTCCTTATCCGGACGCTGGATCGCAAAGCCTCTCCGCATAGGAGATCTTGAACAGTTGATTCAGGACCGCGTTCGGTTCGTCGAAGGGAGCGCGTAGGGCGAGTTGGGCGGGTTACCGAATCCACTGCCCAGGAGCGTAGACGTGGTTGACCGATCGCTTACGGAACTCTCGCGATAGATCGAAATCTTGGTCGCCAGGCAAAGTGAACGTTCGGCGCTTCAGGTCGGCGGCGGAGTCGCAATGCGGAAGAGTGTGGCATAGAGAACCGGTACGACCCCAAGTGTAAGCAGTGTGCCCACACCGAGCCCAAAGGCGATCACCACTGACATCCCGAACCAGAGAGATCCCCCGAAGAACATCAGGGGCATCAAGCCCAAGATCGTCGTCAGCGTAGTCATCAAGATCGGACGCAGACGCTGAGCGGCGGCTTCAATGATCGCATCGTGTTCCGTTAATCCGGCGAGCGTCTGGGTTTCGATACGATCGATCAGGACAATCGCGTTGTTGATGATGATGCCGGCCAGCGAGAGCAAGCCCAACAACGGCGCGAATCCAAAAGAGGCCCCTGTTATCCACAGGCCCAGAGCAGCACCAATGAGAGAGAGCGGAATGGTCAGCATGATCGTCAAAGGCTTGCGCAATGAATTGAACTGAAAGACCAGCAACAGAACAATCAGCAAACCACAGGTAGGAACGCTGGCAAAGAGCGCAGCCCGTGCTTTGGCTGAATTCTCGACTTCACCACCGACCTCGATGGAATAGCCCTCAGACAGCTCCAAAGCTTCAAGAGCCGGGAGAATCGCGGCGACCAGCTCATCAGCCGATAAACGCGGATGGTTGGCAGAAATCGTGACCGTTCGCGTCATATCGCGACGGCTAACTTCTCCGAGCTCCCAGACAACATCGAAATCTGCAATCTGCAGCAGCGGAACACTCGCACCGCGAGCGGCTGAATAGATGTCAGTGGTGGCAACCTGATCCAGACGATGACGCCCGCTCTTGTCCGAACGAGCCACGATTGGAAGACTGAGATCCCCTTCCCGGAACTCGGAAACGTTTACGCCAGAGAAGAGGAGCTGTAACGATCCCGCGGTTTCTTGTGAGCTGACCTTCGCGAGTCTGGCCTGATACTGATCGACGTCGACGATGACCCTGCCAACCCGATTTTCCCAATCGTCTCTAAGATTGGCAATTCCCGGCACAGCCGCCATGGCTTCGCTTGCCTGGTCTGCCAACGCGACCAGAACCTCACGGTCCGGGCCACTGACCCGGATATCCACGGCACCGACCTCGGACGTACCCTGAGAGAGTCGCTGCACTCGCGCACGAACATCCGGAAAGCCCGCATCGAGGTAGTTGCGCGTGCGCTCGATCTGTTGACCGACATCTGCGCCGGCCACGGTGTTGACCAGCACGAAGGCTCGGTGCGGTGCAGGATCGGAGGGTGCAAAGTTGAGGACGAAACGTGGGCCGCCGTAACCTACGTAGATAATGTGATCCTCGACATCCGGGTTCTCTTCTGTATCTCTCAGCCAAGTAGCCAGACGGAGCGCCTCGTCCCGCGTGTGCTCGACGTGAGTGCCAGCCGCAAGGTCGAGGAAGACCATGTACTGACTCCTCTCCGAAAGAGGCATGAACTGATTGGGAACCTGCCGAAAGAGAACGAGTCCCCCAATGAAGAGAACCCCCATTCCAAGCAAGAAAATTGCACGATGACGCAAGGCTGTTCCGACTAAGCCGCGGTAGGATGCAACCATTCCGACCATGCTGGCACTCTCGGGCTCCTTTTTGTCGTCCACCTCGGGCACGAACCAGACACAGAGAACGGGCGTAGCAAAAAGAGCCAGTACCCAGGATGAGAGCAGCGTGATTGCGATCACCTGAGACAACGATCTCATGTATTCGCCCGTGGAGTTTTCGGCAAGCATGAGAGGCATGAAGGCGAGGATCGTGGTTAGCGATGAAGTCAGGAGAGGCATCCCTAGTGCCCCTCCGGCGGATATAGCCGCCGCATAACGATCCTCACCGGCCTGGACCCGTGTGCGGATCTCCTCGGCCATCACGACTCCGTTGTCCACCAGCAAACCGAGAGAAATAATCATCGCCGCAATCGAGACGCCGTGAAACGGAATATTCAGCAAATTCATGAAGGGCAAGGCCAGAAGCAACGTGAGAGGCACGATCATCCCGACCACGATTCCCGTTCGCCAACCCAGAAAGAGGACAACTACGATGAGAACAATTGCGACGGTCTGATAGAGATTTCCCATGAAATCCGAGATGCTGACCTCAACGATTTTGGGCTGGAACGTCGCAAAGTTGAGCTGATAGCCAACCGGGAGATTGGCCTCGAAGCGGCTCACTTCTTTTTCTAAGCGCTTACCCAGTTCGACGACATTGCCCCCGCTCGACATCGCGACTTCTAGCACCAGCGCGGGCTCTCCCTGATAAAACGCCGGCTTGTCCTGCGGATCAACGTAATCTCGACGCACCGTCAGGAGCTCGCCCAGTCGGACAACTCCAGCCCCGCCACGAATCGAGATGACCAGGTCCTCGATCTGGTCCAACGATGCAAAACTCCCAGTGGGTTCGAAGACAAACTCTTGGCCATCGACGTCGATGCTCCCGCCCGGCATGACGATGTTCTGGCCTTCCAGAGTTTGGACGATGCTGCTCAACTCGACCCCCAGCTGGGACAAGCGCGCGCCGTTCACTTCGAGAAAAACGTTTTCCTCCTGAATGCCGTGAATCACCACTTGGCTCACGCCGTCAGTCGTATACAGCTGGTCGCGAAGATCGCTCGCAACATCGCGCATCTCCGCATAATCGAAGCCGTGTCCGGTGAGTGCGATGCTAGCCACTGCGACCCTGCCGAAATCATCGTCGACAAACGGCCCCCGCGATCCATCGGGCAGCTGACCGACCAGGTCGTTCATTCGGTTCCGCAGGTCAGTCCAGATGTTGTCGAGCTCAAAATAACGGTCGTAGACGATGACCTTAATCAACGAGACACCCGTTCTGGAACTTGATTCGATGTGCTCGACTTCGGGGATCCTCCTGATCTCCTCTTCCACCTGCTTCGTGATGAGATCTTCGACCTGCGCCGCACTGAGGCCCGGGAAATATGTGGTCACAACCGCTTGCCGGATCGTGAACTCGGGGTTCTCCTGGCTCGGATATCCTACGAGCAGCGAAAGTCCGTAAACAAAGATCCCGACCAGAACGACACCCGAGAACGTACGGCGAGACAGAGCGAGCGACGTGATGCTCATGGTCGACGCTCTTCCAACAGCCTGACTTGTTGTCCATCGCGCAGGAAGTGCACGCCCGCCGTCGCCACGATCTCGCCTTCGGAAAGCCCCTCGGTTACGGCGATCTTGTTCTCCAGCAGGCCCGCACCCACTCGAATCGTACGCTCATGAACGCTGCCCGCTTCGGGGTCGTAGACGAACACACGAAAATTCCGCTCGCGCCAGAGCTTGGATTGCTCGTCTCCGGGTTCCGGCAGCAATGCGTTGATGGGCAAAAGGAGGTGACCAAGCACCTGTTCGCCTCGAAATCTGAATGTCGCCTCCGCGCTCATACCGGGCTTGAAATCGCCTGTTGATTGCTGAATCCCAATCCTGACGGGAAACGCATTGGCCTCCTTGGCCGTCCTTGCCACTTCGACGACCCGGCCCACATAGACGCGTCCACGCAAGCTCGGAAGATTCGAGCTGATGCTGACGCTCTGGTTTTTCGTCACGGCTTCGATCACCCGCGCGGGAACGAGCACCTCGACCT
>CAWVXN010000272.1:0-4766 GCA_963933695.1 uncultured Myxococcales bacterium
AGGGACGCTCTGCAGCTGCGCCGGCCTGCAGACAGTGAACTCCCCCCTGGCGCGAATCGACCCCGAGGCCGGATATCGTCCGGTCACCCGCGCCTCGCGCGAGTCCTTGGGAAGAGTATGGCTAACCCTGGCCTTCTCGGGTGGCGGAACGCGAGCCGCCGCCTTTGCGTATGGGGTCCTCGAAGAACTCCGGGATACGGTGATCGAGGTCGATGGCCAGCCCGTGCGACTCCTCGACGAGATCGACACCATCAGTGCGGTCTCCGGGGGCTCCTTCCCAGCAGCCTACTACGGGCTTTTCGGCGACCGGATTTTCGAGGATTTCGGCGATAAATTCCTCAACCGCAACATTCAGCGAGCCCTCTTCTTCCAGGCACTCCGCCCCTGGAACCTGCTCCGCCTGATGACCCCCTCCTACACCCGCAGCATGCTCGCTCTCGACTACTACAACCGAAAGGTCTTCGAGAAAGCGACCTTTGCCGACTTGGCCGCCGCCAACGGGCCCGTCATTCACATCAATGCGACGGATCTCTCCCACGGATATCGCTTTACCTTCAACCAGGGACAATTCGACTTCATCTGCTCGGATCTGGACAAACTCCCAGTCGCTACCGCCGTGGCCGCTTCCTCGGCGGTCCCGATCCTCCTTAGCCCCATCACCCTGCGGAACTACGCGGGAACCTGCGGCTTCGAGGCCCCCGAGTGGATCCTGAATTCTCTGGAAGCCCAAGGTAGCGATCGGCGGCGCTACCTGTCCGCACGCTCATTCGCAGGCTTCACGGACACCCAGAAGCGCCCGTTTATACACCTGCTGGACGGGGGAATCGCCGACAACCTTGGACTGCGCTTCGCCATAGAGCTGACTTCTGCTGCAGGGGGCATCGATTTCCTGATCGAAGAAGCGGGCATCACGCCTCCCGAACAGTTCTTGCTGATCGTCGTCAATGCCGAGACAGATCCCAACCCGAAAATTGACTTGAGCTCTGCCGCCCCCTCCTTCGCGGCCTTGATGAACTCGGTTTCCGGCTCCCAGATACGCCGCTACAACCTGGAGACCCTCATCCTCGCAGAAGACTCCGTCAACCAACTCGGCCACCTCTTGACTCAGGATACGGGTGCCCCCATAGAAGCACGATTGATCGAAGTCAGCTTCGATGCCCTTCCCAAGGAAGATGATCGGAAATATTTCAAGCTGCTTCCGACATCTTTCGTGCTGGGAAACGAAACCGTGGACCGACTTCGGGCGGCGGGGCGCCAATTGCTCCGCGAAAACCCGAGCTTCCAGGAACTGATCGCGCAACTTAGGGAAGACAATTCGTCTCCCCTGGCACCGGCCACCCGCCCGGACCCCATGGCCCCACCCCCATGATTGAGCCCGCTATGAGAGTCCTGGCAGCGAGCCAAACTGAGGGAGAGGACGAGGAGCCGACCCAAATGGAAAAAGTCCCTATTTTTCGGCCTGACCCGGGGTGGCCGAGCAGTCATCCCGTTGACTACTCTGACCGCCCTGCTCCCGGGCCCCACTTCGGTTTCTGATTCCCCCCAGCGCACTCGCATAAGCGGCACTCGCATAAGCCGCTCCGTGGCCGGCGAGGATCGGCAAGGCCGAAGAGAAGAGAAAAGAGGAGTTTCCGTGGCAACCGTAACGAAATCGATTCTGACGACTCTGGCAATTCTGGGGCTCTCCCTCTCGGTTACCGGAGTCGCGACTTCCGAGGGCGGAAAGACCTGGGACTCCGATCGGGTCTCCGAACTCGCCAACGAACTCGCTCAGCAGGTCAAATCCATGCGGGCAGCGGCCCGCATGGACCCCCTGGTGATTTCCGCAGGAACCCCGGCGAAGCAGCGGACCACCCAACTTTTTCTCGACGCTCTCAAGAAACTCGAACGGACAACAGCCAAATTGGCTCGCCAACTCGCCAACGAGGAAACTCGTCAGCAAACGGCGGGGACTGCGCGCCGACTCGCCTCGCTCCTCAAGGACGCGACCGAGCAGGGCAGAAAGCTCAACTCCAGCCAGTGGACGAGCCAATACGCCGACCCGGCTCTCGCCCTCGCCTCTCAGCTCCAAGATTTCTACCAGGACAATCCCGATTCGACATCGACCCCATGAATCGGATCCCTGGAGATCGGACAGAAAAGCAATGACCCCGGACGGAACCCATCCCGGCGACGAACAACCCAGGCGGGCAGCCTCAAAGAGGGCTTGGCTTGCCCTGTTCGCCGCTGTGTCCCTCGTGTCCAGCCCCATCCAGGCGGAACCGGCTGCGCCCATGGCTCCGCTTCTCGCGTACTTCGGGCTGGCTCCGAAGGATCTGCAGAAACTCGGCGATGGGCCCGTGGTGGTCGAAGTTGAGGTTTCCGATCGGAAGCGCCAGGCCGCCTTTGCGGGCCTCATCCGCATTCGGGGTGCCGACCGAAACCTCTTCCTCGGTCCCTCTCCTCTTGACTCCTCTCCTCTCGACGCCTCCCCTCTTGACTCCTCCCTTCTCGACGCGCGCGCCTCCTTGCCCCCCTCGTTTCTGGCGCCCGCACAGTACGGGCGGTTCTCGAACCCGGCGCGGGTCGGGGATCTCGCGGCATTGACCCTGGCGGACGATGACTACGCGGTCCTTTCCGAGTGCAAACCCGCCAATTGCCGTTTCAAACTCGACGCCTCCGGAATCCGGGAAGCCGGCGCCCTTGACTGGAAGGCCGAAGGCGCACGGGAACGCTTCCTGGACTGGTTTCGCCCATCCCTGGTGGCCGAGGTCTCGCAGTACCGAAAGGTCGGCCCATCGGGACTGATCACCTACGCGGACAAACCCGCCCCCTACCCCGTCGCCCAGGGAATCGTCCAACTCGGCCAAGAGGCCCGGCCCGTCTTGGACCTCTACCCGGCCCTTGCCCAGGCCCTCGATGCTGCCCCCGGAATGGGGAGCGACTCCCCAACCGCTTCCCTGGATACGGTCATCTGGAGCGTTTCCGATTTCGGCTACCGCCCGACGCTCTCGGTGGACCGGCTGATCCTATACGAAGGAAGCCGCGCCGTAATGGCCCTGATTAACCTGTACTCAAACCATTATCTCGCCGGCCGGTTGCAACTCGGGGGGATCATTCTTGACGGACAATTACCCGGTGTTTCCGGCGATTTCTTCTGGGTCCTAGACCAATTGCTCTTCGACGACTCGTTGAGCGGATTCAAGCGCAGCCTACTGGGCCGGGGGCTGAAATCGGATCTTTCCGATCGTTTGAAACGAATTCGTAAGAACGGGGAAACCCTTCTCGCGCCTCAATGAAGGATCGAGCGCCGGGCGAATGCCCCGCGATCCATCCACAAGACCTAGAGCCATGCGATCCAGAGCCGGACATCTATCCGGCCATCTACCCGGACATTCATCTGGACATTCATCGGGACATTCATCGGGAAGCCCCGGATCGCTCGGGTGCAGACACGTCAAAAATTCATGGGGAATTAACGTGAACGAAAATCTGGTCCGCTCGGCACCCCGCACTCTCGGGCCAGGCCTGCCCGAAGTCGAATGCCTCGACCTCTACCAAGCCCAGCGACGGGACCTCTACACCCACCCGGCCGCCGCGCATTGGTCGAGGGTGCCATCTCGCAGGCGCGCCAGATGCGCGGCGACCGGGCGGATGCCCCTCCCATGAGCCAGGCCCTTCGATACGGAGTCATCGGGACGGGCATGATGGGGCTCGAGCATATCCGCAATTTGCAAGCCCTGGACGGGGCGGAAATCGTCGCGATTTGCGACGAGAACCCCGGCTCCCTGACCGCCGCCCAAACCCTGGCGGGCACCCGGGCGGCCTCCTTTGACGATCACCGCGAATTGCTCGCCAAGGGCGATTGCGATGCGGTGATTATTGCGACGCCCAACATGACCCATCTCGAAATTCTCCTGGACGTCGTCGAGTCCCGGGTGCCCTGCCTGGTGGAGAAGCCCCTATGCACCACCGTCGCCGATTGCCAGCGGGTGATCGAAGCCGCCCCCCCCGAGGCCCTGATCTGGGTCGGACTCGAATATCGGTATATGCCAGCCGTTGCGGGGCTGATCGAAAGCGTTGCCTCCGGGACCGTCGGCGACATTCGCATGGTGGCCATTCGTGAGCACCGTTTCCCCTTCCTGCCCAAGGTGGGCGATTGGAACCGATTCAACGTCAACACCGGGGGCACTCTCGTTGAAAAATGCTGCCACTTTTTCGACCTCATGCATCTGATTACCGGCGCTCGACCGGTTCGCGTCATGGCTTCGGGAGGACAGGACGTCAATCATCTCGATGAAAACTACGGCGGCCGAAGGCCGGACATTCTGGACAATGCCTTCGTGATCGTCGAATTCGATTCGGGCGCAAGGGGCATGCTGGACCTCTGCATGTTCGCCGAAGCCACCCACAACCAGGAGGAGATTTCCGTCGTGGGCGAGAAAGGGAAACTCGAAGCCCTCGTCCCTGAATCCGTGCTGCGCACCGGGATTCGGGGCAAGCATTGGATCGGAAAAGTCGACGAGATCCCGGTCGCGAACAGCGAGGTTCGCCACGAGGGCTACCACCACGGGGCCTCGTATATCGAGCATGTGCGGTTCCGCGACGCGGTGGTGTCGGGTTCCCGCCCGGAGAGCGGACCCCTCGAGGGACTCTGGTCCGTAGCGGTGGGGGTCGCCGCCCATCGTTCCATCGAAGAGCAGAGGCCCGTCGATCTGGCGGAGATCATTCCCCATGCAAGTGCAGCAAGCCCAGCAAGTGCAGGACACCCAGAAAGCAAAGGACAT
>CAWVXN010000273.1:0-4764 GCA_963933695.1 uncultured Myxococcales bacterium
AATCGACCGAGAGGCGCCGGACTCGCGCGGGTTCACTCCAGCGACTGGCGGGCGCGTTTCGCGGTTTTGGCGCTCACCGCAGCGATCAGGTCGTCGATCCCCCCGCCCTTGAGAAACGAGGCGTACTCCGAGCGGCGCAGGGCCACCTCGCTCACCGAGCCATCGGAGTAGATATCCACCACCCGCCAATCCCCGGCCCGGGCGCGCATGCGGTAATCCAGGTCTACCGAGTCGTCGCCGGGCCGATTCAACCGGGTTTCGACGATCAGGGTGTCTCGGGAGGCCGGACGTTCGCCGCGGATTTCTAGAGTCTGCCCCGAAAAGCCGTCGAAACGGTCGGCAAAATTGGAGATCGTGAAATCGCCGAAGGTCTTCACCCAGCGCCGGCGCTCATCGGGATCGAGTTTCCGCCAATAGGACCCGATGGTTTTGGCGGCCATGAAGGGCATGTCGAAGGTTTTCTGCACCACTGGGGCCACGCGTTCGAAACGCCCTTGATAGGAGAGGCCCTCCTCGGCGCTTTTCATGATGCCGATGAGCGTGGCATTCAGGCGACGAATTTGGGAGTCGGGGGTCTCCGGGGCAGCACTCACCGGGGCAGCGCTCACCGGGGCAAGCGCTAGGGCAGGCACCGCCTCGGCCGGCGAATCCGAAGGGCTGGCCTCTCCGGGTTGGGCGATCTCGCCGGGGGCCTCGGCCGAAACGCTGACCTCCGCCCGGGAAAGCCCAAGGGGCAGAAGAAAGAGCGCCCCAGTCACGGCGGCACCGAAGCGGAGCGTTTTTGCCTGGGCGAAAATCACGGGGCAGAGACTAGCATCGGCCCGCAGAGGCGTTGTGCCCGGGCCTAGTTTGCCCAAGCCTCGCGTCCCCGGGGGCCGAGAGGTCGGAAGGGTCGGGAGGCCGAGGGTCGAGGGGTCGAGGGTCGAGGGGTCGAGGGGTCAAGAGGCCGATGATCGAGAGGCCGGGGGGTTGGCGGGGCGAAGGGTCGAGAGGCATTGCCCGAGAAGTTGCCCCACCATAAGCCCCCGGGAGGCAAAACCATGAAGGCTCGCATCGACTTCGAGCGCTGCAGCGGCCACGGCCGCTGTTATGTCCTGTGCCCCGAGGTGTTCGCCGAGGACGACGACGGCTATCCGATTCTCAGCCCCTTGCCCATTGCCGAAGGCCTGGCCGACCGGGTTCGCCGGGCAGCGGACAACTGCCCCGAAGCCGCCATCACAATCCTCAACGAGCCCCTCCCTCCACCCCAAGGAAACGAAGGGCTAGCCCGCAAGGAAGCAAAAGGGTAAGCCCGCAAGGAAGCCGAAGGGTTCGCCCGCAAAAAACGATGGGTTAGTCCCCAAGAAAGCCAACGGACTCCCCCGCAAAAAAAAACAAAGGGGCAGCCCCCAAGAAAGCCAACCGCAGGCCGCGAGTTAGCCGCTGCCCCGCGCTACTCTCGCCCCAATGGCACACCGGGTCTACATCGACGGACATGCGGGGACAACGGGCCTGCGGATTCGGGAGTGGCTGGCCGACCGCGAGGATCTCACCCTCGCCACCCTGGACGAAGCGCAGCGGAAGGATCCCCAAGCCCGGCGCGAACAGATCGCCGCGGCTGATATCGCCCTCCTGTGCCTTCCCGACGACGCCGCGCGGGAAGCCGCCGAGTGGGCAAGCGAGGGGGGCACCCGGGTCCTCGACACCAGCACCGCGCACCGAGTGGCGGACGATTGGGTCTACGGCCTGCCCGAACTCAGTCCCGAGCAACGGCAGGCCATCGGCCAGGCGGCGCGGGTCTCGAACCCGGGCTGTTACCCCTCGGGCTTCATCCTCGCCACGCGACCGCTGATCGATGCCGGACTGCTGGCCCCGGCGACCCCCCTCTCCTTTCATGCCCTTTCGGGGTACACGGGAGGAGGAAGGCCGATGATCGAGAAGTGGGAGAACCCCGCCGCCCCGCTGAACCAACTCGCCTACGCGGCCCCCTATGCCCTGGACCAGGTCCACAAACACGTGCCCGAAATGCTTCGCTACAGCGGAATAAAGAGCGAACCCCAATTCCTCCCGGCGGTGGGACCCTTTCGCTGCGGCATGCGGATCCAGATTCCTCTCCACGCGGGTTGCCTAGCATCCGGGACCCATGCCAAGCACCTCTGGGAAGCCCTGGAGGCACGCTACCGCGACGAACCCTTCGTCCGTCTTCACCCCCTGGCCGAACCCGGAGCAAGCGACGAACACACCTTCGACCCCACGGCGTGCAACGACACCAACCGGATCGAACTGCATGTCGTGCCCCATTCCTCGGGCCATGTGCTCCTCGTGGCCGTCCTCGACAACCTCGGCAAGGGCGCCTCGGGGGTGGCCATCCAATCCCTCAACCTGATGCTCGGCTGTCCGGAAGCCACAGGGCTCCGGGCCTGAGCCCGTCCCCTCACCAGAAAAGACAACCCTCATGAACGAACAACTCCGCTTTCCGCCCGTGGCCGGTCTCCCTCTGCTTGCGGGAGGGGCTTGGCTCTGGACCGGAAGCACGGCCGGGGCCTTGGCTTTCATCCTGATGCTGCCCGTGGGCGCGAGCCTCTTTGCTTCGGGTTTCGCCCTGCTTCTGTGGGCGGGGGACCGGCGCATCACCCAGATCATGGCCCTGGCGGGGCTGCTCGGAACCCTGGCGCTGCCGCTACTTTTGGTTGGGCTGGGCCTGGGGAGTGGGCTCCTCTTGAGCGCCCTTGCGGCCGCTTCGGCACTCAGCGCCGGAAGTGCTGCGCTGCACCAGACCCCCGCGATCCCGGACGTCCCCCAACCCGCCCCGAACCTGCGCCTCTGGGCCTCGGTGGCCTTGGATGAGATGGTGCTCGGCGCCGAGCAACTCAGCATCGGGCTCCTCTCCGGCGGCGCGGCCCGGCGCATGGCCGACGAAGTCCAGGAGGCCATGGACCTCTACCGCAGCCGGGGATGGCTGGACGATCCCCGGAGCTACCACTTGGACCCGCCCCCCGGACTCGACCCACAGATCGAAGCCGCCCGATCGGGCCGCATTGCCTACGAGCACCTGCGCTTCGAAAGTGGCTACGCCCCCCATGACGACGAACCCGGACGAGAGCGTTGGCTGGGCCTCGAACCGCCGCGCACCGCCCACGCCTACGTACTGCGGCATTCCACGGGCAACCGCCCTTGGATCGTCTGCACCAACGGATACCGGATGGGCCTGCCGGCCATCGACCTGCGCGCCTTTGGCCATTACTACAACGACCTCGGCCTGAACGTCTTGATCCCGGTGCTCCCTTTGCACGGGCCCCGGCGCATCGGGCGACGCTCGGGGGATGGCTTCCTGGGCGGAGAAGTACTGGACACCCTGCACGGCGAAGCCCAGGCGGTTTGGGATATTCGGCGAATGATCGGCTGGATCCGGGACCAGGGAGCCCCCGCCGTGGGCGTCACGGGACTCTCCCTGGGCGGCTACACCACCGCCCTGCTCGCCAGCGTGGAACCCGGCCTGGCCTGTGTGGCTGCGGGTATCCCGGTTGCCGACCTGGCGCGCATATTCTGGCGCCACGGCCCCCCGCTCCAACTCGAGTACCTGGCCCACATCGGCATCGATCAAGCCCAGGTCACCGAACTGCTCACCGTGGTTTCTCCCCTGGCCTTGGAGCCGTGCGTCCCCTTCGAGGGGCGGTTGATTTTCGGAGGGACGGCGGATCGGCTGGTCACCCCCGACCACATCCGGGATCTCTCCGCGCATTGGGGAAATCCCCAGACCCTCTGGTACCCGGGCGGGCATCTGAGTTTCCGGATGGATCCGAACGTCCAGAACACCGTGGACGCTTTGCTGCGCGAAACCAAACTCTGCATCTGATCCCGGGGCTCGGGACCTAGGGCTTGAGATCTAGCGCTTGAGATCTGGTGCTTGAGACCAGGCGCTTGAGATCTGGTGCTTGAGACCACGGGCTCGGGATCCAGGGGTTCAGATCCGCGAGGACGGGGACGAACACGCCCTCAGGCGTGCTCGCGGAGAATCCGAAGCACCCGACGCAAGGGCTCCGCGGCGCCCCAAAGCAACTGGTCGCCCACGCTGAAGCAGCCGAGATAATCCGGCCCCATGCGAAGCTTGCGAATCCGCCCGACGGGCACGTTCAGAGTCCCGGTCACCGCCGCCGGCGAAAGCTCGGCCAGAGTGCTCGCGCGATCGTTGGTCACCAGCGAAACCCAGTCGTTGGCAGCGCCCATGACCTCTTCGATTTCGTCGAGGGGAATGTCCTGGTTCAGCTTGATGGTGAACGCTTGGCTATGACACCGCATTGCGCCCACGCGCACACAGATGCCATCGACCGGAATGGGGGCCTCGGTCGCGAGAATCTTGTTGGATTCGGCAAAGCCCTTCCACTCCTCCCGGGTCTCTCCACTCTCCATGCCGGTGTCGATCCACGGGATCAGGCTCGCCGCCAGGGGCGCGCCAAAGCTCTCGGTCGGAAAGGCATCGCTGTTCAGGCTCTCGCGCACTTGGCGGTCGAAGGCCAGCGCCGAGCTGGCGGGGTTTTCCAGCAAGCCGGCCGCATCGTCACCCAGCACTTTCATCTGAGCGACGAGTTCGCGCATGTTGCGCGCCCCCGCCCCCGAGGCCGACTGGTAGGTCATGGCCGAAAGCCACTCCACCCAGCCCTGGGCAAAGAGTCCATGAAGCGCCATCAACATCAAGGTCACGGTGCAGTTGCCGCCGGGGTAGTTGAGATACCCCTCGGCGATGCCGCGATCGATCACCGCCCGGTTCACCGGGTCGAGCGCGAT
>CAWVXN010000274.1:0-4740 GCA_963933695.1 uncultured Myxococcales bacterium
CGCACTCGGTGCGGTCTTGCAATCCATCCCTCAAGTAATCTTCTACAACACCCCCAGCACGCGCGCCGAACTTGAACGTTTCGGGCTTTGCGCTCGAAGCGACGCCGCCCAGGGGCTCGCTCTAGATATCGCTCTAGGCACCGTTGGGGGCACTGATGCCGGTAGTGATGCCGGTACTGATGCCGGTACTGTTGACGATATTGTTCACAACGCTGCCGACCGTGTTGCTGATCATGCTGCGAGTGAGGCTATCAGTAACTTTGTCAGTAAGGCGGTTGTCAGTAAGGCGGTTCGTGACGCGATTGGTCACGAAGAACTTCTTCCCCTGGGTGTTCCGCGCCGAAGCTCGGCCACGCACCTGAACTTGGGGGCCGGTGTATTGCGAGCCCCTGATTTCCGGGGACGCGTCCAAGGAGAATCTGCGGCAGGTCTCCGAGTGTCTTTCGATTCAGGCCTGGCCGACACCGATCTCAATTTTCACGCGAGTCGTAGGGAGTGGTCATGACGTAGGGCGGCATTTAGTCGAACACCTCCCAGGAACCCCCTCGCTCCAAGCAGATCCTGCAGCTCAAACCGTTGCTCCACTCAGTAGACCGCAGCTTTTCTCTCGATTCCGGGACGAACAAGAGCCGACCCGACCTAAACCCTCAAAATAGACCGGTGGAATTCACTCATGGCGATGAAGCCCAAGAGCGACTACTCGATTCAAACCGTGAGCAACGCGCTTCGAATGCTCGAGTCTTTTTACAAGTCGGACGAACTCGGCGTGAGCGAGCTCTCCCGGCGTCTCCGCTTGCACAAGAACAACGTGTTTCGATTACTAGCGACCCTGGAGGAGCACGGGTATATCGAGCAGAGTCTCGAGACCGAACGCTATCGACTGGGCACACGTTGCCTTGAGCTTAGCCAGAGCTTTGCCCGGGGGAACGCGCTGCTTCAGCGCGCGCATCCCATCCTGAACGAGCTGGCCCTCAAATCGGGGGAAACCGCGCACCTTGCGGTTTTACGCGACCAGGAAGCGGTGCACCTCGATGGGGTTCAGCCCGAACGGATGCTGCTGACGGGGTTGCGCGTGGGCGATCGGCTCCCGGTCAACTGCACGGCCCTGGGCAAGGTCCTGGTGTCGTGCTCGGGAGAAGCAACGCGCGAGAGCTTCGTGGCGAGTATGACCCCCGGGGCCTTCCTCAATGCCCGAACCGAGAACACCATCGTCGATATCGACAAGCTGCTGGAAGAATTCGATCGTGTGGCCCAGCAGGGCTTCGCTTTGGATCTCGAGGAATGCGAGACCGGCATGTGTTGCGCGGCGGCACCGGTCTACGATTCGTCCGGAAAGCTGGCCGGGGCTATCTCGATCTCAGGTCCCGCCTCGCGGCTCTCCCCCGAAACCCTGCAGTCGGAATCGAGCCGCTGGGCGGTCTCGGCCGCCGAACAGCTCTCCCTGGAACTCGGGCATCGCCCCTAGTTTCCCCGGGCTCTTGAGCCCCTTCGGAAAGCCAGATGCCGACGCCCAGGTGCTGGCCCGGGTCGAAGGCTGTCGGTTATCCGCGGCCTCGGCGTAGCCCTGATCCCGGAGCCCCGACCCAGTAGCCCCGAGGCCGCCCCGCATTGCTACAGTTGGGCTTCTTCAGGTCCGGCCGGCTCCCCTGGCCGGGCCCTCCCCTTGTCCACCGTGCTGTGGCCCCGGCCAGCCAGGAGCTTTGCTTTGGAATTTGCTCTCGACGACGAACTTCTTGCCCTTCAGGAAACAGCCCGCCGGTTTACGGAGGAGGAGGTGATGCCGATCGCCGCCGAATTCGATCGCAGTGGCGATTTCCCCCGTTCGGTGATCCAGAAAGCCTGGGAGTTGGGCCTGTCCAGCACCTGTATTCCTCCCGAGCATGGCGGTCTCGGCCTCTCGATTCTCGGCTCGTGCGTGATCGTCGAAGAAATCGCCCGGGGCTGCGCGGGAATCACCACTTCGGTGATGTGCAACGATCTGGGGCTCTCGCCGATCCTAGTCGGAGGAAACGAGGGCCAGCGCAAGGAATGGCTTGGGCTCTGCGCCGACGAGTTCAAGTTGATTTCGTTCTGTCTTTCCGAGCCGGGTGCGGGCTCCGACGTGGCCGGGCTCCAGATGACTGCGGAAAAGGACGGCAACGACTACGTGCTCAATGGCACGAAGGCGTGGATTACCAACGGGGGTGAGGCCGATTTGTACACGGTCTTTGCGACCCTGGACCGCTCGAGCCGGCACAAGGGGGTGTGCGCCTTCGTGGTCCCTCGGGGTACCCCGGGCCTCGAGCCGGGCAAGAAAGAGGACAAGTTGGGTCAGCGGGCCAGCGATACTCGGCTGGTTCATTTCGATGGTGTGCGGGTGCCCGCCTCCCAGCGCTTGGGCGAGGAGGGCCAGGGCTTTCGCATCGCCATGGAGACTCTGGACCGTACCCGGCCGATGATTGGAGCCCTGGCGGTGGGAATCGCCCGGCGAGCCCTGGACGAGTGCCTGGGATACACCCGGGAGCGAAAGGCCTTCGGCTCGGCCATTGCCGAGTTCCAGGCCGTGCAATTCATGCTGGCCGATATGGCCAAGGACATTGAGGCGAGTCGGCTGCTGACCCAGCAGTGCGCCTGGATGATCGATGAGGGGATGCGCGCGTCAAAGCAGTCCTCCATGGCCAAGTGCTTTGCCACCGACGCGGCCATGAAGGCCACCATCGACGCGGTTCAGATTTTTGGCGGCAACGGCTATACCAAGGAATATCCGGTGGAGAAGCTGATGCGGGATGCAAAACTGATGCAGATCTACGAGGGAACGAACCAGATCCAGCGGGTGGTGATTGCCCGTGAGTTGCTGGGTAGCTGAGCTTCTTGCGCGTGATCGAGATCGGCGGGCCTCCTCTGGTTCCCCGGCCCGGGCATGCGGCGTCCATTTGCTTTGGACATGTCCGCATGCGATCTGATAGGCTTTGGCGACTCAAGAATCGAGTCATCCCTGATCGCCCGGGGAAATAAGCTCCCGAAAGCGGGCAGGGGCGAGTACAAGGATTTACAAGTGAGTCTGAAGGAGAGGGCCCTCGCCTACCACAGCGAAGGCCGACCGGGGAAGATCAAGGTCGTTCCCACCAAGTCGACGGTCACGGCCGAGGACCTGTCCCTCGCCTATACGCCCGGGGTTGCGGCCCCTTGCCTCGAGATCCAGCGCGATCCGAGCTCGGCGTATACCTATACGGCAAAGGGCAACTTGGTGGCCGTGGTGAGCAACGGAACCGCCGTGCTTGGGCTTGGGAATATCGGTGCCATGGCGGGCAAGCCCGTCATGGAGGGCAAAGGCGTTCTCTTCAAGCGTTTTGCGGATGTTGACGTCTTCGACATCGAGATCGATAGCGTGGATCCCCAGGACGTGATCCGCACCTGCCAGCTGATCGCGCCGACCTTCGGGGGTATCAACCTTGAGGATATTCGCGCACCCGAGTGCTTTGAAATCGAGGAGACCCTCAAGCGGACTCTCGATATCCCGGTTTTTCATGACGATCAACACGGGACGGCGATTATTTCCGCCGCCGCGCTGCTGAATGCCCTCGAGATCACGGGCAAGAAAATCGAGGAGATCCGCGTGGTGGTCTCCGGGGCCGGTGCGGCCTCCATTGCGTGCATGAAGCTCTACAAGGATCTGGGCGTGGTTGCTGAAAACATCCTGATGACCGACAGCCGCGGTGTTCTCTACAAAGGCCGCGGCGAAGGGATGAACCGTTACAAGGAAGAATTTGCTGCGGAAACCACCGCGCGAACTCTGGCCGATGCCATCGACGGCGCCGATGTTTTCGTGGGCCTCTCGATGGCGGGCCTGGTGACCAAGGAGATGGTCGAGTCCATGGCGTCCCAGCCGATTATTTTCGCTATGGCAAACCCGGACCCGGAAATTACGCCGACCGAGGTGAACGAAGTCCGAACGGATGCGATTACAGCCACCGGGCGCTCGGATTTCGCGAACCAGGTGAACAACGTGCTCGGCTTCCCGTTTATTTTTCGGGGTGCGTTGGATGTGCGTGCCTCGGCGATCAACGAAGAGATGAAGAAGGCGGCGGTCTTCGCCTTGGCCGAACTGGCACGCCGGGGTGAGGCTGTGCCCGAAGTCGTCAAGCGCGCCTACCCGGGCGAGTCTTTCGAGTTCGGTCCCAATTGCATTATTCCCAAGCCCTTTGACCCGCGGGTTCTGCTCTACGTTCCCCCCGCCGTCGCCCAGGCCGCCATGGATACAGGGGTTGCGCGCCAGCCCATCGAGATCGGCGACTATGCCCAGCGACTCGTCCACATGGTGGGAGACATCGCAAAACTCTAGGCCCGAGTTACCGGCTCTGGAAAGCCGGTGCCGAGTTCATTTCGTCGGGGAGAGGGCCTTGGAGATCGAACGCAAATTCCGCGTGAGAGGTACTCCCTGGCGGCAACTGGGAGCGGGAGTCGCTCTGCGTCAGGGCTATCTCGGGTCCAACGCGCGTGCCGTCGTACGTGTTCGCGTGACCGGGGAAGAGGCTTGGCTGACCGTCAAGGGCCCGACCACCGGGATCTCTCGAGCTGAGTTCGAGTACGCGATCCCCCACGCCGAGGGGGTTGCCCTATTGGAACTCTGCGGTGACCAGCGAGTGGAGAAGACCCGCTACATCTGGCGGGAGGCCGATGCGTGCTTTGAGATCGACGTCTTCGAAGGCAGAAACTCGGGACTGGTGGTGGCGGAAATCGAACTCGATTATCCCGAGCAGG
>CAWVXN010000275.1:0-4735 GCA_963933695.1 uncultured Myxococcales bacterium
GGTTCGGCGGACGGGTGGCGCTGGGTCTGTTGGATTGCCCTGAACTTCCCGAACTGCAGCTTGACCTCGTGCAAAGACGGCCCTTTCCCTGGCCGCCGGAGCCAATGCGTTCTTTGGTGATTCAGTTCACCCAGAGAGAGCTCGCCCGTGCGGATCGGAACGAAGGGCGAAGAGGGCTCTGGCTTCGGGTTCTGGATCGGCTTGGACTGGGATTTGACTCATGAGAAGGTCTCGGAGAGGTGAACGACGGGATTTTGAGGATTTTGGAAACTGGCTACACTTTTTCAAAGCACTGGTTTACTCCCGCTGAAATCGAGAAGAGAACGGAGCACTGCTTTGCCCATTCTGGAAGTTCCTTCTCGATATCGCGTGCCCACCCGGGGCGAGGCGCGAATCGATGTGGAGGGAAGGACGGTGCGGGAGTGTATTTTGGAGGTCGAAGGTCGGTTTCCGGGATTCCAGGAATTGATCCTGGACACTGAGGGAAAGCAGAAACGTTTTGTGCGTTTCTTTCTGAACGGGGACGCGCTCGAGCGGGATTCACTGGATAGGCCCCTCTCCCAAGAGGACACCATCACGATTATGGCCAGTGCCGCAGGGGGTTAGTGGTTTCGAGTGGCCGACCGGCCCCCCCTTCCCCCCCCTTCCCCTCCCCCCGTTATCAGCCTGGGGCGATCAGGGAAAACTTTGTGATATTGAACGTAAGAAGGAGTGCGGAAAATGAGCGTTGGATCCGAGGACAAGATGATTCGCGTCGATATGACAAACCAGAGCACCCGTATCGAGGCGTTTCCCGAGAAATGGAAATTCTTCGGGGGTCGGGCGCTCTCGGCGAAAATTCTTCTTGAAGAATGCGACCCCGAATGTGATCCACTCGGAGCGGATAATTTCCTGGTGCTGGCTCCGGGTCTTCTGGCGGGAAGCAGTGCGCCTACTTCGGGTCGGCTTTCGGTGGGAGGCAAGAGTCCCCTGACGGGCGGAATCAAGGAGGCCAATGTCGGCGGCGATCCAGGCCAAGACCTGATGAAGCTCGGCTATCGCGTGGTGATCGTCACGGGAAAGCCCGAGGATCCCGAACTTCGCTACGCCTTGGAGGTTGACGGGGATTCGGCGAGGGTCATTCCAGCTGACGCTCACAAGGGCAAATGGAATTACGCGCTCATCGAGGATCTCACACAAACCTATTCGAAGAAGGCTTCGTTTATATCGATTGGCCCCGCCGGGGAAATGCAACTTTCCGGTGCCTCGGTGGCCTGCACGGATCACTCCCAGGAGCGCCATCCCGCTCGGCATGCCGGACGAGGGGGTCTGGGCGCGGTGATGGGGAGCAAGGGGCTCAAATTCGTCGCGATCGAAGCGGGGCGCGCAGCATCGCGCAAGCCCGCGGACAAGCAGTTCTTTCAGCTATCGAAAAAATACACGCGAGATTTCGTCGCGGGCCCGGGTCAGGAACCCTTTCCAAAGTGGGGCACCAGCGTCGGCTGCGAAGAGGCCAACGCTCTTTATACGTTTCCCTACAAGAACCGCACTGAAGGGCGCTCTCCCGATATAAAAACCCTGGACGGGATGCGGATCGTCGAAAGCTTTGAAACGCGTGGGGGCGGAATGCATAACTGCCTAACCGGCTGCATCGTCAAGTGCAGCAATGTCGTTCATGATGCCAATGGCGAGTACAAGACGTCGGGTCTCGAGTTTGAAACCCTGACCATGTTGGGGGCGAACTGCGCGATTGCCAGTTGGGAAGACGTGGCCGACCTGGACCGCCTCTGTGACGACATTGGGATCGATACCATCGAGACAGGCGCGGCGGTTGCGGTTTATATGGACGCAGGAGGAATGGAGTTCGGCGATGCCGAAGGGACCAAGCGATTGCTTCGAGAGGTGGCCGAGGGAACCGAAATTGGCCGAGCCATTGGAAATGGTGCCGCGACCGTAGGTCGCCTCAAGAACCACCACCGGGTGGCGAGCGTCAAGGGTCAGGCTATTCCGGCCTGGGATCCCCGTCCCCTCAAGGCGGCGGGCGTAACCTACTGCACAAGCGCCATGGGGGCAGACCACACGGCTGGGCTTATCGTCGATCCCGGCCAGGCCCCCGAAGAGTTCGCACGTGCCTCCCAGGAAAGTCAGATCCTCAATGCGGCGGTGGATTCCTCGGGCTTTTGTCAGTTTCTGATGCCCAACATTGAAGAGATCGCCGAGTTCTACGGCCACTTCTACGGTGAATCGATCGATCGTGAAACTGTGGCGGATATGGGCTGGCAGTGCCTTGAGGACGAATGGGAATTCAATCGTCGGGCGGGCTTTGGCCCAGAGGACGACAAGATGGCGGCCTGCATGGCGGAAGACGCCATCGGGGGTGAAGTGAAATTCGTATGGGATGTGCCGGACGAAGTGGTCGCCGCCACCTACACGCGATTTGACCCCCGGGATGAACTTTTTACTGCGCGACCGAGCTGAAGTCGCACGTGGGCCCGGGCACCCCAATGCAGGGTGTGGATCCGGAGCAGGAGATTCCAATGAGTGAGACAGCGATTCGACTTGTCACCGAGATCCCCGGACCGAAAAGCCGGGAAATCGTGGCGCGCCGGGAAGCGGCAACTCCCCAAGGTGCGGCCAAATTGACGGGCCTCGCCATCGAGCGGGGCCAGGGTTCCCGAGTTGAAGATGTGGATGGAAATCGTTTCATCGATCTCGCAGGCGGAATCGGTGTGTTGGCGGTGGGCCATTGCCCCGAGGGCGTAACCAAAGCCATGGCGGAGCAGGCCGAAAAGCTGATTCACATGTGCGCCATTGTGGGGAGCTACGAGCTCTACGTGGAGGTGGCCGAGCGCCTCAACGCTTTGGTGCCCGGTGACTTCGCCAAGAAGACGCTTTTGACGAATACCGGAGCCGAGGCGGTGGAAGCCGCAGTGGGGCTGGCTCGAGCCCATAGTGGACGCCAGGGCGTGGTGGTTTTCGAGGGGGCCTATCACGGGCGCTCGAATCTCACCATGGCGATGACGTCCAAGTTTTCACTCTTCAAAAAGGGCTTCGGTCCCTTTGCACCGGAGGTCTATCGTTTTCCGTTTCCGTATAGCTACCGCCGGGCACAGGGAGTCAGTGAAGAGCAATTTATTGCCGAGCAGGAGCAGAGGCTCGCCGAATGTTTCATCTCGGTGGTCGACCCCGCCCACGTGGCGGCGATCGTAGTCGAGCCTGTGCAAGGCGAGGGCGGTTTTATTCCCGCCCCGGCGTCGTGGTTGGCGCGCCTGCGCGCGATCTGTGATGAACACGGGATTATCCTGATCGCAGATGAAGTGCAAAGCGGGATGGGCCGCACGGGTCGCCTTTTTGCCATGGAGCATTCGAATGTGATTCCCGACATGGTGACCACGGCCAAATCTTTGGCCGCGGGCATGCCCCTGGGTGCCGTGACCGGGCGCGCGGAAATTATGGACGCAGCGCACCCGGGTGGCCTGGGAGGGACCTACAGCGGAAATCCCCTGGCTTGCGCTGCGGCCCTGGAAGCCATGGACACCATTGCGAAGCCCGAGTTTTTGGCTCGCGCTCGGGAAGTAGGCGTCCAGATCCGCGAACGCCTTGAAAAATTGGCGAATCAATTTCCCGGAATCATTGGAGATGTCCGAGGCCTTGGTCCCATGCTGGCCATGGAAATTGTTCAGGACGGTGACAACCGAAAGCCCTGCATGGAGACCACGGCGGCGATCACCACCGAGACCCTCAGTCGAGGGGTGATTACGATCCGTGCAGGTCTATACTCAAACTGCGTACGCTTCCTGCCTCCACTCAATATTCCAGATTCTGATTTGCGGGAAGCGATGGATGTGGTGGCCGAATCGGTTGCGGCAGTCGCAGCCCAGCGCGCGGGGGATTGAAAAATGGGCGCAGATCTAAAAGCTCAGGCCGGAGAGGGTTCCCAGGGGATGCGTCGCATTGTTTTGGAGGGTTCCGCCCAGGATATGGGCCGTTGTCATGGCGAAACCTACCGCGATGAGATTCGTGACTACGCCGAAGATCGCGTGGCGCTGTCTTCGAGTGGAAGTTGGTCGGGACGCGCAGCCGATCGTGAGGAAGTAATCGAACTCGCGGCATCCATGCTGCCTGCCCATCGAGCCTACTCCGAGGATCTTTGTTCCGAGATGGAGGCGATGGCCGAAGCCTGCGATCTGACGCCCGCTGAGGCCATCATCGTTGGCGGCTTCACGGATTTTGTCGATGCGGTGAGGGCGACGGGAGCGGGGGTTCCCGATGAGGACGATTGCACCGCGGTGGTCGTTCCGGATTCTATGGCGGGGGGGCAGGGCTATCTCGCCCAGACTTGGGATATGCACGCATCGGCGACGGAGCACGTCACCCTGCTTGACATAAGGCCCCAAGATGGACCGCGAAGCTTCGTGTTTTCAACCGTGGGGTGCCTGGGTCAGATCGGCATCAACGAAGCGGGTATTGCGATCGGAATCAACAACTTAGCGGCCCAGGTGGGTGCACGCGGCGTGACCTGGCCCCTTGTGATTCGCAAGGCGCTGCTCCAAACCGATATCGAAGCGGCGCTTCGCTGCATCACCGAAGCGCCCTTGGCCGGGGCGCACCATTATCTGCTCTTGGACGGCGAGGGGCGGGGTTTCGATGTGGAGGCCATGCCCCAGGGCTGCGCCGTGCGCGTGCTGGGCGAGGAACCCCTGATTCACACGAATCATTGTCTGGATCCGGGTTCACAGGCCCATGAAGCGGCCAA
>CAWVXN010000276.1:0-4732 GCA_963933695.1 uncultured Myxococcales bacterium
TTACCCTCGACGAAGCCAACGCCGAAAGCCTCCGCGAAAACATCGAACTCGACCCCGAACAGACGATCTCCATCGACGTTGCGGCCCAGACCGTCACCTGCCGGTCCGGCGTCATGCGGGGATCGATCCCAGAAGGCACCCGCAATCGACTCCTCGAGGGCCATTGGAATGCGACCTCCCTCCTGATGGACGCAGGGAAAAAGATCGAGGAAACGGCGAGCACCCTCGGTTACGTCAGCGGCTACTGAACCCGAATCCAGGAAGAAATCCCTGGCCGGCGCGGACATTCGTGCGAGACTCCCCGGCATGAGACTCCGCAAGACCAAGCTGATCGCCACCATCGGCCCCGCTTGTACCGACCCGGTCCTGCTCGAAGGCATGATCCAGGCCGGGATGGACGTGGCCCGTTTCAACCTCTCCCACGGCGACTTGGACGGCCACGCCCGAATGGTCGACGACGTCCGGGAGGTGGTCCAACGGGTGGGCGCCAACGTGGCCATCCTGATCGATACACGGGGCAATGAAATCCGGATCGGGAACCTCAAGGGCGACGGCGTACTTCTCCAGGCCGGCTCGAATTTTAGCCTGCATACCGAAACCGGACTCGGCGACGAAAGCGGCGTTTCTGTCAGCTTCGAGGGACTTCCCAAGGCGGTATCCACCGGCGATCGGGTGCTCATCGACGACGGAAAAATAGAACTCTGCGTGGTCAGGGTGAACCCCCGCAGCGTGGACTGCCGGGTCGAATGCGGCGGTGTCCTGCGCGACCGCAAGGGCGTGAACTTGCCCGATACGGACCTCCACCACGAAGTGATGGACCCGACCACCCAGGCCGACCTCGGCTTCGCGGCGCACTGCGGCGCCGAATACCTGGCCGCTTCCTTCGTGCAGACCGCCCGAGACGTCTCGGATATTCGGCGTTTTCTCGAGGCCGAGCGAGCGGACCTTCCCATCATCGCCAAGATCGAGAACCGGCTTGGGGTCGACAACCTCGACGAAATCATCGCCACCGCCAATGGTGCCATGGTGGCACGGGGAGATCTGGGGGTGGAGTTGCCCTTCGCCGAGGTTCCCCACATCCAGAAGCGGATCATCCGGACTACGGTCAGCAGCGGCAAGCCGGTGATCACGGCTACCCAGATGCTGGACTCCATGGAACGCAATCCGAGGCCCACTCGGGCCGAAGTCAGCGATGTCGCCAACGCAATTCTCGACGGCAGCAGTGCGGTGATGCTTTCGGGCGAAACCGCCGCCGGCCTGCACCCGGTAGCGGCGGTTCAGACCATGGCCGACCTCGCCATGGAGGCCGAGAAATCCCTTCAGGAATTCGGCACCCTCCAGCACGTACACCCCAGCGCTTCGGATGCCGTGGTGGAGGCCGTGGCCCAGGCGGCCATCACCATGGCGAACCACCTCGATGCCGCGGCCATCATCGCCCTCACCGACACGGGCTTCACCGCGCGCACGATTTCAAAATTTCGACCTCGAAGCGCGATCCTCGCGGTGACGCGTTCCCAGGCTGTGCGCCGGCGCCTGGCCCTGAACTGGGGCGTTATGCCTATCCACTACCCCGGCGATGGCGATGACGACACCCGCGTGGGCTTCGCCGTAAAATACGCCCGCTCAATCGGCCATCTCCGTACCGGCGACTTGGTGGTCGCCACTGCCGGGCGTTCCCAGAAAACCGGCGGCACCGACATGATCCAGGTGCTTCACGTCTGAGCCCAAACGGACCGGTGGAAATTTCAGCGCACCCATTCCACCAACTCGAGCACGCTGCCATCGGGATCCTTAAAGCAGACGAATCTCGAATCCGGGTGCCCCTCCCAGACCACAGTGGCGGGTTCGCTGATAAACTCGACACCTTCGGCCTGCAAGCGCGCCATATCGGCATCCAGGTCCGACGAGGCCATGGCGATGCGCGCGATGCCAAGATGATTCAGCCGGGCGTATGGGGGGGACGGATCCGAGGGATCCTTCCATTCGATGAGATCGATGACGAAAGGCGATTTCACATCGGCCAAGCGCATCAATGCCCCGCGCAGGTGATAGGGTTCTAGCCCCACGGCTGCCGCGACCTCCGCAGTATTGCGCTCGGGCGCCTCCATGAGGAGTTCGAAACCAAGCATCTCGTAGAACGCCCGGGAGCGTTCGAAGTCGCTGCAGTTCACGTTCACGTGAACGAGACCAATGATGCTCATGCGCCTAGTTGCCTCCAGGCCCGGAGAGTTGCACCACCGTATCGCCGTTGTCGATCACCATCTCAGCACCCGAGATATGCTTCGAGTCGTCCGAGGCCAGGAAAAGCACGAGTTGGGCGACGTCCCGGGGTTCGCCCAAGCCCAGATCCCGACGAACCTTGTCGGAAAATCGCTCGCCCTGGGGTTTCGGACCGCCCAGTCCACTGAGCGCCGCGTGAACCATTGGAGTGTCGATGCTTCCGGGATGAACGGAGTTACAGCGGACACCATTTCGCCGGGAGCGGCAGTGGGCCGCGATGGACTTGGTCATCGAGCGAATGCCTCCCTTGGCGGCCGAATAAGCGAGATAGGGAGCAATTCCGACCAGGGCCGCCGTCGACGACATATTGATCAATGAACCACCGCCGGACGCCGCCATGGCGGGCAGCGCGTGATGGCAACCGAAGAAGGTTCCGTCGAGATGCACCGCCAGTGTACGGCGCCAGATCTCGGGAGTGGTTTTTTCGATATCCGCGATCACCGCGATCCCGGCGTTGTTCACCAGCACGTCGAGGCGACCCCAGCGATCCACGGTCTCCGCGACCAACCGCTGCCAGGTGGGCTCATCGGAAACGTCTTGTTCAAAGAAATGGCCTCCAATTTCCTGGGCCAAGGATTCGCCCGCCTCCACGTTTATATCGGTGAGCACCACCGAGGCACCCTCCTCGGCGAGCAACCGGGCATCCGCGGCCCCTAGGCCAGACGCCGCACCCGTCACGATGGCGACCTTACCCTCGACGCGACCCATCCAGTTTTCTCCTTGGTAAAGGCAGGGGGAAAGGCAGGGGGACCGCACGTGACCCGATCAGGCGGAATCACCCAACCCACTCCCGTAAAGGACTCGACAAAGCGTCGTGTGCGGCTCCCGCGCCTTCGATCAGGGGCCCTTGAAACGAACCGGCTCGCGTCCTTCGATCATCCCCGGAGTCACGATATAACTTCCCTCCACCGATGACTGCCAGATCTGGTTGGCCAATTCGTCGTCGCCCATTGTGAACCCGTAGGCGAGTCCCGCAGTCGCGGCTCCGAAGACAGCGTAGAAGGCCTTCGCCGGCAGATAGAAGCAACTCGCTCCCACCGCCAAGACCTTGCTCTGGGTTGTCGGCTCCTCGGCCAACGCATCGCCGACGCCCAGCCCACCCAGGGTTGAAAACGCCGATACCACAAAAATTGCACTTGCCAATAGAACCGCAGCTCGGATTCGAATCACAATTCCTCCTTTGGTACTTTCGTTCCTCATGTCCCAATCCTCCTCGCGAAGAGGGTTAGCAGAATTTCCCACATTCGCTTCAATCTCGTGAGTTCGTCAGTCGGCCAGAGACAAACTAGGGTCCCTCCACTCGACCCTCGACACAAAAATCTCCCAATGCTCGCCCCCTGCCCCTCGACTACTACAGGCCTGCTCCGGAGCCTCCTGCGGCCTAGACTCATTCGTCCCCGAATTGAAAACCCCCAAGGAGCCAAACCCATGAGCATTTCTTACGACGAGGCCATAAACACCCTGACGGCCCCGGGCGGCCCCTTTGCCGTCACCGATTGCGAGATCGCGGGCCAGAGCCTGAAGGTGTTCGAGGCGACTCCGCCATCCCTGGGCGCTCTTTTTGAAAACGCGCGCAGCAAGGGCGATGAGATCTTTCTCGTCTACGAAGACGAACGGTGGACTTTCGCCCGCACCATGGAGCAAGTCGATGCCATGGGGGCATTGCTCGTCGACCGCTACGGAATTCAACCCGGGGACCGGGTGGCCATCGCGATGCGCAACTACCCCGAATGGATCACCGCATTCGCCGCCATTACATCCGTGGGGGCCATCGCGGTCTCCATGAACGCCTGGTGGAAAGTCGACGAACTCGCCTACGGACTCGAAGACTCGGGGGCGCGCGTGCTGATCTGCGATACGGAAAGGCTGGGCAATGCCCTTGTCCCCCTGGCCACAACGGAATTGAGGGCGCTCGTCGTCCGAGGCGAGGGCCCGCTCCCGGATGGAGCCGACCATCTGGAGGCGGTCATCGAACTGGGCGCCCCGCTTCCGGACGTCACCATCGATCCCGACGATGACGTGACGATTCTCTACACCTCGGGCACCACGGGTAATCCCAAGGGAGCCGTTTCCACCCATCGGGCGGTACTCAGCGCACTGATGGCTTTTGCCTGCCGGGCGACCGCTTCGGCCATGATGAAGCCCGAGGATACCGCCGGCCACCCCTACCCGAACTGTTTCATTCTCTCGGTGCCCCTCTTTCACGTCACCGGTTGTGTGGCCGTGATGCTTTCGTGTTTCGCATCGGGAACCCGCTTGGTGATGATGTACAAGTGGAACCCGGAACGTGCGCTGGAACTCATCGAGCGCGAGCGGGTGACGCATTTCGTTGGAGTCCCCACTATGTCTTGGGACCTGCTTGAATCTCCGGACTTCCCCGAGCGGGATACTTCGAGCCTGCTCTCGGTGGGCGGCGGCGGCAGTTGTACTAATTGTGTCATCTCAGTGCGAG
>CAWVXN010000277.1:0-4714 GCA_963933695.1 uncultured Myxococcales bacterium
AGTGACCCGGCTTACCTTGCGGTGAGCCGGGTCTCCCTGGGAAGGGGATATTTGGATGCACTAGGTAAGTGGCCTTCAACCCGGTTGGGTGGCGAATTATTCTCAAAAAACTTCGGGTTCGTCCCCTGGGGGATGCCTGGAGGATGAGAGCGAGTGTAATGACGGTACAGCCTTCGATGCGGCCCCTGGTGCAATCCCTAAGAGAGAGGGCCGAGTCCGCCCGAGACCTGGGAGAACAGCCGGGTTGGGGAGGGGCCCCAAAAAAAGTGACCCGGCTTACCTTGCGGTGAGCCGGGTCTCCCTGGGAAGGGGATATTTGGTTATATGGGTTAGGTGGACCGAAAGCCCATCAGGTGTCAGGGTTTTTAAAATTTTTCTGGCTGGACCGAGGCCTGGGCGGTCGCCGAAAGGTTGGCCTCTGAGGACCGTTGCCCCAAAAGCTAAGGGCCTGCCGGGAAAGGGCCGCCAGGTCGCTTACACCCGGATACGCCTGCACGCGTGGGTAAACCCACTCTCGATAAGCGCTTCTCGATAAGCGCTTCTCGATAAGCGCCTCTCGATAAGTGCCTGTCAAAAAGTGCCAGTCAACAAGCGCCTCAAACCAAAGCGCCCCGGTCCACCTGGGGCGGACCGGGGCTCCCTGGGAAGGGGATATTGGCTTTATATGCTGTGTAGGTGGCCCCATGGGCCTGTGGGTGTCAATGTTTTTGGGGAAATCGTGTCGGCCCGTCCCGGAGGCTCCCGGGGATCAAACGGTTAGTCCCGGCGCTCAGCCAACAGAGAGGCAGAATTTCAGGCATGGCAAACTCACTTGTTCTCACCGTAATCGGTCCGGACCAGCCCGGCCTTGTGGAGGCCCTGGCTCAAACTGTGGCCGACCATGGGGGGAGTTGGGAGAGCAGTCGGATGGCACGCTTA
This sequence comes from uncultured Myxococcales bacterium, assembly GCA_963933695.1. Classification (GTDB taxonomy): domain Bacteria; phylum Myxococcota_A; class UBA9160; order UBA9160; family UBA4427; genus JAZXM01. Next base: position 919 of record CAWVXN010000277.1, read on the forward strand.
GCGGGGTATTTCGCGGGCATCCTGGAGGTTCGGGTTCCAGCGGAGGGCAAGGCGCCGCTCTTCAAGGCGCTTCACGAACTCGCAGGCCAGGGACTTCGCGTCATTGTGGAGGACGCGCCGGGCGGCGCCGACGGTCCGGTGACTCGCGAAATCAAGTTGGAACTCGTCGGCCAGGATCGACCGGGGATCATTCGAGATATTTCGGCGGGTTTGGCGGCGATCGGGGTCAACGTGGCCGAACTCTCCACCGAGTGCACACCGGCCCCGATGTCGGGGGAGACACTGTTCAAAGCCGGGGCTCTGCTTCATCTGCCCGGGTCGTGCTCCCTGGATACCTTGCGCGAGGCCCTGGAAGAGATTGCCGCCGACCTGATGGTGGATATCGATTTGGCGGAGGCGAGCGATTAAATCCCGGAACTCGGGGCTCGGCGTGCAGTGCCGAGCATGCGGGGTATGAGGGGTATTTGAGGCTCGCGCCCTTCACCCTCCCAGGCCCGAGCGGCATACTGGTACTCGACCCCCGGCACCCGGTCGAGGCCCGCAGAAGTGCAAGCGCCCGAGCAGATCTGGATTCTCCCGCTTTGGCAGTGGGCGGCGTTTTGGGTCGCGGTACTGGCTTTTCGAAGCGAGCACGCGCTGCGCTTTGTGCTCGGGCTTGGGCTTGGGGCCATCCTGGCCCGGCTCGGCTGGGCGCTGCTGCATTTTGCCCAGGTTTTCTTCGGAGGCTTCGCCGCGGCGTGGCTCGCGGAACCGGCATGGGGGGGGTGGCTGGCCCCGGAGGCCGGTCTTTCAGTGCTCTTCGTGCCGGTCGGGCCCTTGGTCTTCGTCCCATGGTCCCATGGGTTCGAAGCGAGGCGCCGCTACGCAGCGGCGGCATGCCGCGCCCTGGCTCCAGGGTTTGCCGTGGCCCGGCTGGGCTGCGTCTGGGCGGGTTGTTGTTCGGGGGAGGTCCTGGGCGGGGAGCCCGGGGTGGGCTTCGCTCATCCCACCGCGCTCTACGAATTGCTGGGCTGGGCGTTGGCCACGCCGGTCCTTGCGCGCATCCCTGGGAGCTGGGTACCGGGCTTCTTTCTGATGATATTTGGGGGCCTGCGACTGGCCACCGAGCCCCTGCGCGCGCCGCCTCCGCTGGGCGCACCGGATCTGGACCCGGTTTGGATAGCGCTAGTCTGGTTTGGGGCTGGACTGCTCGAACTCTCGATCCGATTGCGTACGAAAGGCGATAGGCTCGGAGATCCAACTCGCCTCCGGGCGAAGTGAAGGTGGGCTCAGCGACACTCATCAGTTCGCTCACTCACTTACCCACTCGCCCCCCACCCACTTATCCACTCGCCCACCCACTCACCTATCCACTCGCCCACCCACTCACTTATCCACTCGCCCACCCACTCACCCCGTCCCGCCCCGCAATCGCGCACAGGAGAAAGCCCTTGGAGTTTGTTGTGAAAGCTTTGATTGCTGGGTGCGTGGTTTCTTTTGCTTCATGGTTAGCGGGGCGAAACCCCGGACTGGCCGGATTTTTCATGGCCCTGCCGATCTCCACCGCGGTACTGCTCCCCATGGTGTATTTCGATACCGGAAGCTATGCCCAAACCCTGTCGGTTGCGCGCAGCATCGCCGTGGCGGTTCCCCTGACCCTGCTCTTCTTTGTGCCCTTTTTTCTGGGGGCCAGGATGGGTTGGGGATTCTGGGGCGTCTACGCCATGGCGTTTGCCTGTTTGGGTGCGGGGTTCCTAATTCACCGGGCCGTGATGAAGCTGGTGGAATAGCGCTGGTGGAGTAGCGCTGGTGGAATAGCGCTACCGGAACAGCCCAGGGAATTGCTTCGGGGCTCCCCTTGGCATTTGTCCCGGGTCAGTGCGCCGGCGGCTCTCCCTGCATGAATCGGTCGGCAGCGCGCTCGTTGGGGGTCTTGTCCTGCTTGATCAGGGAACGGACCGGGGCGGTGCGCCAGGCTCGGAAGCGGCCATGGTGGCGGCCGTCGCGCTCGTAGGTTCCGGCCAGGGTGCGGCCGTCGTCGCGGATTTCGCTGACCGCGTAGCGGGTGAGGCCTTCGCCCATGTTCGTGAGCGCATTGCCCACTACGTCCCGACGCTCGAAGACGGGCATCGCTTCCAGCTCCCGGATGGAGAGCTGTTCGTGGTAGCCCATCACCGAAGCCGAGGTTTGGGACATGCGCCGGCTGGATGCCCAGCCCTCGGCGTCCGAGCCCCGCATGGTTTTAGTCTTTGCCCCCCGGACGTTGACCCGGGGTCCCTCGGCAATGGTTTTGGCTTGATCGGCATTGGGCTCCCAAGCGGCGAGCACCCGGCTCCGCGGGTTGCCGGGAATCTCTTCGAAGCGGCCGCGGGTGTCTTTGAAAATAACCAGCGGATACTCGGTCCATTGGAGGCGGCTGCCCTTGCGCGCGAAGTCCCAGACCCGGTCGCCCCAGCGCTGGGCGTCGGGGTTGGCACTTTTCGGATCCTGGTAGTGGATCAGGACAAACCACGTGCCTTCGATGTCCAATGCCAGAGCAGGGGCGGCACATAGCCCCCCTCCAGCGGAGAGGACAAGGGCTAGGGCGAGGGCAAGGGCAATGCCTCGGGGTATGCCATATGAGAGACGTCGGAGGCGAGTCATGTGGCTTGCAGCATACCGCGCTAGCGTAGTTTTCATGCTCAAGGATCTCGATAGTGCGGCCCGCATGCGTTTGATGGAGTTCGTCTGTTCCTTTGCCTGGGCGGACTTAGAGGTCAACGCCCAAGAGCGGACCTTCGTCCGGGAGTGGATTGGTCGCCTGGAGCTCGATGCCCAGGAGAAAGCCCGGATTGAGGGGTGGCTCGTCTCGCCCCCAGGTCCTGAGAACCTCGACCCGACGACGATTCCGACTGCCCACCGGGAGATCTTCTTGGCGGCCATCCGCGGAATCATCGAGGCCGACGGACGGATTCACGCCGAGGAAATCGAGAGCCTGACGGTTTTTCGTCGACTCCTGATCTGAACCCACGTTCCGGTTGCCATAAGCCGTCCGTTAATGGGGTCTATTCCGAGCGATCCTCAGGGGCATGAGCGGGTCGAATCAGCGCCTCCTGGCTGGTTGAAGCCACGAGTTCGCCTTCCCGGGTATAGATCGTGCCCCGGGCGAGCCCCCGGGCGCCAAAAGCCGAGGGACTGTCCTGGTAGTAGAGCACCCACTCGTCGGCTCGCACGGGCTTGTGGAACCAGACCGCGTGGTCGAGGCTGGCGGTCATCAGCGGACCGTATTCCCCCATGCGGCCGTGGGGCTGAACGATGGAGTCGATGAGTGAAATATCCGTTGCATAGGTGAGTGCACACTGGTGGAGTCGAGGGTCGTCGGGCAGGGCGGCGGCCGCCTTGAGCCACACGACCCCCGGTCCCTCGCTGGGTTCCGAGGGGACGAAGGAAGGCGGACGGCCGTAGCGAGTGTCGATGGGCCCCATTCGGTTAATCCAAGGATGAAATTCCTTGGGGATGCGATCGATGAACTTGTCCGCGTAGTCGGCGCGGCTCATCAGTTCCTCGGGCATGGGCACGTCGGGCATGACGAACTGGTGGCTGTAACCGTGCTCGGCGGCATGGAAGGATACGGACATGTTGAAGATGGCTTTGCCGTGCTGCTGGGCGACGACGCGTCGGGTGGTAAACGAACGTCCATCGCGGATGCGGTCGACGGTGTAGACCACGGGGATTTCGGGGTCTCCCGGGCGCAGGAAATAGCCATGGAGGGAATGTGCGGGGAGATCTTTGACCGTGCGGCCCGCAGCCGCCAGGGCCTGGGCGGCTACCTGGCCGC
>CAWVXN010000278.1:0-4714 GCA_963933695.1 uncultured Myxococcales bacterium
GCCCCGCCGCCGCCGAAGCCCAAAGTGAAAATCCTGCCCAAGCAGGCTCCATCCGTTCAACTGAAGCCCAAGCCCAAGCCCAAGCCCGAACCCTCGCTGCGCCGCCCGCCTCGACCCAAGGAATTGGCCTACGAGGATGCCCTGGCCCAATTGCGGGGAGAACTGGGCGAGCCGCCTACCGCGGTGGACTCCCCGGAGCCCGCCGTGCGCCCGGCTCCCAACGCCGCCACCGACACCCCGGCCCCCCCCTCCGCTCAGTCCTCTCTTGGCGTCAAGGTGGACCCCGAACTGCTGGCGTGGCATCAGGCCGTCAAGCGCCACATTCGTGCGGGTTGGATCAACCCCCAGGAATTCCGCAACCGGGGCTTGGCCGCCGAGTTGGTGATCGATGTGGCAATCGACGGCCGGGTGTTGGGTCGACCGAAACTGGTGGCCTCCTCGGGAAATCCCTTCTACGACGACAACGCGGTTCGGGCGTTGACGCGCGTGAGTCCCCTGCCGCCTCCCCCCAAAGCCGGCCTGCGCACCATTATTTTTACGTCCGAGGAGTAGACACCATGCACCGAATCCTTCCACTGGTCGCCCTCGTTGGCCTCGTTGGCTTTTTCGGCCCCGTCGGGCCGTTTGGCTTCGGGCCCGGCTTGGCTGGGGCACAAGTTTCCGGTCCCGCCATTGTGATCACCCCGGGTGAGGGGAGGGCTTTTCGCGCCGCGGTCCAACAATTTTCCGATCGTGCAATGCCTGCCGATCCGGGTCGGGCGGCGGGACTTCGGCGCGCCATGGAGCAGGGCATGGAATTTTCCGGCGTTCTCCTGCCCCTGGCCGACGATGCCTTTCTCGGCGCTCGAGAGACCGAGGGCCTGACCGAGGGCCCGCGCGACGACTGTTCGGATTGGCTTCAGGGGGGCGCGGACGCATTGGTGGAAGGTCAGATCACCGGCTCGGCCAGCGAACTCGCCGTGGAGTACCAGGTATGGGATACGGCGCGCTGCCGCTCCCTGGCCCGGGGCGTACTGAAGCGACCCCGGGAAGACCGCCACCGGCTCGCCAAACTCCTGGCCGATCAGGTCGTGGCCGCATTCACCGGGACGCCCGGAGTGGCGGGTACGGAAATCGCTTTCATTTCCGATCGCAGCGGAGAGCGCGAGGTTTACGTGATGGACGCCGACGGGGGGCGTCAACGTCTGGCCACCCGGGGCCAGAGCATCAAGGCCTTCCCCGACTGGACGCCCGATGGGGGCGCGATTCTGTACACGTCCTATGGAGAACGGGCGATGCCCGGGCTCTACCTGACGTCCCGGGGCGAGTATTCCCCGGGTCCGATCCTGGGCGGAATCCTACCGAGACAACCCAAATATCGAGGGGTTTTTAGCCCAAATGGTTCAACCCTCGCCGTGGTTTCCAGCTTGGGCGGATCCACGGCCATCTACCGGGTGGATCGGGATGGAGGCAACCTTCGCCGCTTGACCCGGGGCGGGAGTATCAATATTTCCCCGTCGTGGTCGCCGGACGGCGAGCAGATCGCCTTCGTCTCGGATCGGTCGGGCTCGCCTCAGCTCTACATCATGGGCTCGGATGGGCGAGGGGTGCGCCGGCTGACTTTCAACGGTTCCTACAATACGGGTGCGTCGTGGTCCCCGGACGGCCGATGGATCGTCTACGAGACCCGGATCGGGGGTCAGTTCGATATTTGGCTGATCGACCCCAGCGGCGAGACCAATCTGCCGATTGTTTCTCACCCTCGAAGCGACGAGGCGGCGAGTTGGTCCCCGGACAGCCGGAAAATCACGTTCAGTTCCAAGCGGAGAGGCCGATCGGACCTCTACGTCGTGGACGTGGACGGCCAGAACCTGCGCCGCCTGACAAGTCAGCAGGGCGAAAACCTGCAACCCGCGTGGGGGCCGTTCGCTCGCTGAATCCCGCGCTAGACTGCCGAGTCGCTAAGGAGGGTTGGGCCAATGAAATTGCGCGTCGCAGACCCTGGAAAGAGGGCGATGAATAAGGGGAAATCCGGTCAAAGAGTACGCTGGATGGGGCCCTTGCACGCCCTGTTGGTGGGTTTGTCGTGCCTTCTCGTTGGGCAGGGCTGCGTGACCGAGGGAGATTTTCGCAAGCTCGAAGAGCGCGTCCTAGACGACAATCAGCGGTCCAAGGACCGGCCGAATCCCTTTAAGCAGATCGCCCAGCTATCCGCCCAGGTCGATGCCTTGCGGGGAGAACAGTCCAAACTCGCCGGTCAGCTCGAAGTTGCGGAGAAGAAAGCCGACCAGGCGTTGAAGGAAGCGCGCAAGGCCCGCAGGCAGTTGGCGGCCCAGTCCGGCGAAGCCCCGGTGCCGGGCTCGGCGTCGGAAGAAGCCGCCGAAGAAGAATTTCCGGCCGATGATACGGGTGTGACCTCGGAAGAGTTGGCCGCATACCAGAAGGCGCTCGAGGCATGGCGAGGCGACGATCATAAGCTCTGTATCGATCGCTTCAGAAAATTCCTGCAGACTTATCCGGCTTCTCCGCACGCCGACGACGGTGCCTACTGGATGGCCGATTGTCATTTCAAGCAGGGGGATTACCGCGTTGCGGTGCTCCGTTTCAACGACGTGGTCCGGGTTTACCCAGCGGGTAACAAGGCGGCCGATGCACTTTACCGCCAGGGCGAATCCCTGCTCAAGCTTGGGCCGGGTTTTCACGATGCAGCGAGAACCGTTTTTGAGCAAGTTGTAAAAGATTACCCCGATTCAGCACGTGCAAAACAGGCGCAGAAGCAGCTGTCCGCATTGGGTACGGGATGAGTGCGCCGAAGGGGAAAACGCGGATGAATCGGTGGAGGGCAAGAGGGGCGGGCCCAGCCAAGTTGGCAAAACCGCTGAATGAAATTCATTCTGAGAGGGTCAGGCGTTGAAGAAGCGCGACATGGAAAAATTCAAGAAGCTCCTCGAGGAGCAGCGCGACGAACTGCTTCAGAACGCGCGTAAGACGCTCGCGGGGGATATTCATCTGGATCCCGATGATTTTCCCGATGAGATTGATACGGCGTCCTCGGAGATGAACCTCGCTTTCCAGGGTCGCTTGCGCGAACGCGAGCGGGGCCTGATCGGCAAGATCAACCAGGCGTTGGTGAAGATCACCGAAGGCATCTACGGGGAGTGCGAGTCCTGCGGCGAGCAGATTTCGCTCAAGCGGATTCAGGCGCGCCCGGTGGCGGAGCTTTGCATCGACTGCAAATCCGAACAGGAACAGTTCGAGCGGCGGAACGCGTAGGGGGGCGCTGTGGAGCGCGCCGCGCCCATAGCCGAGCGCGTGCTCGGTATCGAGAGTTCCTGCGACGAGATGGCGGCGGCGGTGGTGCGCGCGGGGCGTGAGGTGCTTTCCAACGTGGTTTTCAGTCAGAATGAGGTGCATGCGCCCTACGGGGGCGTTGTGCCCGAACTGGCTTCCCGAGACCACGCCCGAGTGGTGTCGGCGGTGGCGGAAGCCGCCCTGGCCGAAGCCGGCGTGGGCCTGGATGATCTGGACGGGATTGCGGTGACGGCGGGCCCGGGGCTTGTGGGCTCGCTCCTGGTAGGCCTGTCCTTTGCCAAGGCGTTGGCGTATCGGGCGGGTTGTCCCTTGGTGGCGGTCCACCATCTTGCCGGCCATCTGGCCGCCGCCGAACTCGCCGACCCCGGCTTGGCCACGCCCTATTTGGGGCTCGTGGTTTCCGGGGGCCACACCGCGCTCTACAGGGTGGAGGCCGAGGCAGAGCCTTTGTTGCTGGGCCAGACCCTGGACGATGCCGTGGGCGAAGCATTCGACAAGGTGGCCAAGTTGCTGGGTTTGGGTTTTCCGGGGGGGCCTGCGGTTTCCCGCGCGGGCGGTCAGGGGAACTGTCGGGCGGTGGATTTTCCGCGACCCATGGCCAAAAAGAGTGGCCTCGATTTCTCTTATAGCGGGCTCAAGACCGCGGTGGCCCTGGAGGTGAAGCGCCGGGGCGGGGCCGAGGCCATGAGCGAGACGGACGTGGCCGACGTGGCGGCTTCATTCGAGGCGGCCGCCGTGGAGTCGCTGCTGGTTCGGGCTCGACGTGCCCTGCGCCAAGAAGGGCTCCGCCAGATCGCCGTGGTGGGGGGCGTGGCGGCCAACCGCCGCCTCCGGGAGGAACTCAAGGCCGCCGGCGAAAGCGATGGCTTTGGGGTCAGCTTTCCTCCGCCGGAGTTGTGCACCGACAACGCCGTGATGATCGCGGCGGCGGGCGCCCGGCTGCTGGGGCGGGGGGAGTCCGACGGCCTGGGGTTGAGCGCTTTCTCTCGGGTTCCGGTGGGTCAGACACCCTGGCGTGGCGAGTCTCCATGAGCGGGAGCGGGCCCGGAGGGATGCGCGCGATCCTGGATCGCCGGGGTCTTTATCTGCGCCGAGAATTGGGTCAGAATTTTCTGACCGATGAGCGCATGGCGGATCGCTTGGCCGACTTGGCCGGGGTGGGGCCGGATGATCTCGTGATCGAAATTGGCACGGGCCTCGGCGTGCTCACCCGGGCCTTGGCCCGCCGCGCCCGTCGGGTGATTACCATTGAGATCGATTCCGGGTTGGTGGCGGCTTTGCGCGAGGAATCTCTGTTGCCCGAAGGGGTCGAACTGATCCATGCCGACGCCCTGCGCCTGGACCTGGGTGAATTCGCCCGAGGCAGTTCCACGCCGGTTCGGGTGGTGGCCAACTTGCCCTATTCGGCGGCCACTCCCCTGCT
>CAWVXN010000279.1:0-4707 GCA_963933695.1 uncultured Myxococcales bacterium
GCCGGGGAATTGGCTGGAAGTGGTTTTCGCGACTTTACCCGGATCGCTCGAAGCGATCCCGGCATGTGGGCTGAAATTCTGAACTCGAACCGAAAGGCACTGGCTTCGCCCCTGCGCGCATTTGGTGATTCGCTTGCCGAACTCACCCGGGTCATCGAGGCCGGCGATATTGATTCTCAAGAAGCATTTCTGGCACAGGCGCAGGCTGCGCTCGATGGGGTGACGCGACGAGCGTCTTCCCCGACGAGCCCGCGCGGGTGTGGGGACGTCCGATCCGGGGACGAAAACCCGGAAATTCAGGCCGATCAAAAATCGGCCGACCCTAGGAGATCCAAAAACAACTCATGAGTGAAACCAACACGACTACAGCCTCGGAGGAGATGTCCTTCGCCGAGCTTTTTACAAAAGGTCCAGAAGCAGTGAAAGAGGGGGAACTTGCCAAGGGCAAGGTACTCGCTATCGATGACGACCACGTGACCGTGGACGTCGGCTTCAAATCCGAGGGGATGATCGCCTCTTGGGAATTTATGGACGAAGACGGAACCATGCTGATCGCGGTGGGTGACGAGGTGGAAGTTCTCGTCGAGGACGCCGAGGACGAGGACGGACGTGTCGTCCTCTCCAAGGAAAAGGCCGAACGTCTCAAGGTTTGGGACGATATCAGTCAGGCATATGAGCGTGAAGAGTCAGTAGAGGGCACGATCGTCGCGAGAGTGAAGGGTGGTCTCTCCGTGGATATTGGCGTCAAGGCCTTTCTGCCTGGTTCTCAAGTGGATCTCCGGCCGGTTCGTAATCTCGATGGCATGATTGGCAATCGAGCCCAGTTCCGGATTATCAAGTTCAACAAACGACGGGGCAATATCGTGCTTTCCCGGCGTGCGCTGCTCGAAACCGAGCGCAGGCAGATGCGGGAAACTACTTTGGCCACGCTTTCGACCGATCAGATCCTGGATGGGGTCATCAAGAACCTGACGGATTACGGAGCGTTCATTGATCTCGGTGGCATCGACGGTCTGCTCCATATTACCGACATGTCCTGGGGGCGAATCAATCATCCCGGCGAGCTGTTCAACGTCGGTGATGAGATCAAGGTCAAGATTCTCAAGTTCGATCCCGAAAGTGAGCGTGTTTCCCTGGGACTCAAGCAGATCCAGCCCGATCCGTGGGTCGATGCAGCACTTCGCTACCCCCTGGGCAAAAGACTCGAGGGTAGGGTCGTCTCCTTGACGGACTATGGCGCGTTCATCGAACTGGAAGCGGGCATCGAGGGGCTGGTGCACGTCTCGGAGATGTCCTGGACCAAGCGGATCAAGCATCCTTCGAAGGTCGTAGCCGCGGGGGATGACGTTCAGGCGGTGGTGCTCGACGTCGACGAAAAGAACCGCAAAATCTCCCTGGGCATGAAGCAGACCGAGGAGAATCCCTGGATGCTCATTGAAGAGCAGTACCCGGTGGGCACTAGGGTTAGCGGAACTGTTCGGAATATCACCAACTTTGGCGTGTTCATCGGACTCGACGAAGGCATTGATGGATTGGTTCATGTTTCGGATATCTCTTGGACCGAGCAGATCAAGCACCCCAGTGAGAAGTTTGAGAAGGGGGACGAAGTCAACGCCGTCGTCCTGAAGATCGACAAGGAGAACGAAAAGTTCTCGTTGGGGATCAAACAACTCGAAGCGAACCCCTGGGATGGCATCAGCAAGAAGTTTGGGGTGGGGAGCGAAGTCACGGGGCCGGTGACGAGTGTCACCGACTTTGGTGTGTTCGTTCAACTGGAAGACGGCATCGACGGTCTGGTCTACAGCTCAGAATTGGCTGCGGAGCGTATCGAGAACCCCGCCGATGTCTTCAAGCCCGGACAGGTTGTGACCGCGCTGGTGGTAAAGGTCGAACCCGAAGAGCAGAAGGTATCGCTTTCGATTCGGGCACTGACCAACAAGGAAGAACGCCGAGCGTTGAAAGCACTGGCCGAGCAGGAGTCGCAAACCCAAACAACAACGCTGGGTGATCTCCTGGCCGAGAAGCTGGGCACTCCGTCAGACGATTAGGAGCGCCGGGCTGGTGGTTGATTGAGTTGATGACTCGAACGGCGGCCCGGCATGTTCAAACGAACGCGGCGCCTCGACGCGAAGATTTCGCGTCGAGGCGCCGCATGAACTGGGGATCATCAGATGACCAAGAGCGGGTTGATCGAGGAAGTCGCCAAGCAGACGCCCCACATCTCGAAAAAGGATATGGAGGTCGTGGTGAACACGATCTTTGATTCGATGATCGATGCTTTGCGCGAAGGAGAGAGAATCGAAATTCGTGGTTTCGGGAGCTTCCAGGTGAAGGTTCGCGAGGCTCGGGAGGGACGCAATCCCAAGACTGGCGAACCCGTGCATATCAGCGCAAAGCGGACCCCCTTCTTTAAGGTGGGCAAGGAACTCAAGGAGAAGGTAGATGCCTCGCCGGATGTGATTGAAGATCTCGCGGCATCGATCGATTAAGCGGTGTGTCATTGGTTCTGCTTCTGGTTCCAGGGAATAGGGGAAAGGTCTCGCGATGAGATGGATACGCCGTGTGGGGATGACCGCGCTTTTCCTAGGGCTACTCGTGGGGGGGTGGGCCTTCGCCGGGAAAAATTTGGAGCCGGTCGAAATTGACTACCTGGTGGGGCGGCTGCCCGGCTTCGCCCTTTGGAAAGTTCTCCTGACAGCCGGCGCCCTTGGCGCCCTGGCGATCTGGACTCCGCTGACTCTTTCCTTGCTTCGGCTGCGTCTTGAGGTTCGGCGATATCGCAAGGAGAACGCGAGGATGGAAGCGGAATTGAAGCGCCTGCGTCCGGTCTCGGACTCGGCTGGGGCGGACGATGAGAGCGAGTTGGGGGACTAGATCATCGTTTCCTTGAATTCGAACTCCAGCGCACCGAGGGCTGTCGCGAACGGGGAGAGGAGGCGGTGAAGACCTCTGCTCTGGAAACCCCGATGATGCGACAGTATTTGGGCATCAAGGCGGACCACCCCGACGCGATCGTTTTCTACAGGATGGGGGACTTCTACGAGATGTTTCTCGACGACGCTGAGCGAGCAGCTCCGTTGCTTGACATCGCCTTGACGTCCCGAGACAAAGGTAAGGAAAATGCCGTCCCCATGTGTGGCATTCCGGTGCACAGCGCCGACCAATACATCAAGAGATTGGCGGATCTCGGCCATCGGGTAGCAATCTGCGAACAGGTCGAAGACCCTAAGACCCTTGGCGGCCGTCGTTTGGTGAAGCGCGCCGTGGTCGAGGTCATCACGCCCGGACTGGTGGGCGATCCGGCGGGGATTGAGGGCAACGAGGAGGTCTCGGTGGCCGCTCTGTCCATTGGAGAAGCCGGAATACCAGCGGGACTGGCCGTCCTGGATGCGTCGACCGGGGCCTTTCGCGGTACCTCGGCACCGGGCGAAACCTCCACAGACACTACGCCCCACGCCCTACTGGAAGAACTCGAAAGGATTTCGCCCCGGGAACTCCTCGCCGAACCCGGGACCCTGGCGTTGTTGGAGCAGGATTTGGGCAAGAGGCTACCCGAATGCGTTTTGACCCCGGTCCCGGCAGCTAGCTTTGGGCCAGAAGCGGCCCCGGTAGCGCCCGAGGGTCTACTGAGTTGTCGCGACGAAGGGGCCCGCAGAGCCGCTTCGGCGCTGCTTGTTTACTTGGGCGAGAACCAGCCCTACGCGCTGGCGCACGCACCCCGATTTGCCCACTACGCACTGGGCGACACGGTTATCCTCGATGCCTCGACCCGGGAGCACCTCGAGCTCTTTGGAAATAGCGAGGATGGAAGCCGCAAGGGCAGCTTGCTCGGGTCTCTTGACCGTACCCGCACACCCCTGGGCGCCCGCAGACTGGCGCGCTGGGTCGCGTATCCGCTCAAGCGTCCTGAGGCGATTGGTGAACGCCAAGCCGCCGTGGAGTGGTTGGCGTCCAGTGACCGCCAGCGGCAACACCTGGGCGATGCACTCGCCGGGGTGCGCGATCTCGAGCGAATTCTGGCGAAGGCCGCTCGGCCCACGTGCGTGCCCAGGGATATGGGAAGTTTGCGCACATCCCTGCTGGCCCTGCCCGAGGTGGTCCAGGCGCTGAAGGGCAGCGATGGGACGCTTTTCGGAGAGGGCGAAGCCGGGTTCTTGACCCGGCCCGGGAGCGTGGTGGCTCCCGAACCCCTACCGGAGCTTTCCGAGTTGCTCGAAACCTCCCTGGTCGACGATCCGCCGGTGATTGCCCGGGGATCGCGAGGCGCGCTGGAAACCGGCTATATCCGAAGGGGTTTCCACGAAGGTCTCGACAGCATCCACGAGGGGGCAAGAGAGGGCAGGGACTGGATCGCCGGATTGGAGGCCAGCGAGCGCGACCGAACCGGGATCGGAACTCTCAAGGTTCGTTATCACCCGGTTCACGGTTATTCGCTGGAGGTTTCCAAGTCCCAACTCGCCAAAGTCCCCGAGAACTACGAACGCAAGCAGACCCTCGCGAGCGTCGAGCGTTTCACCACAGAAGCCCTGCGCGAGGTCGAAGGCGGTGTCATGGGGGCGAACGAGCGCGCGGCTGCACTGGAACGCGAGATCTTTAATTCCCTGCGCGAGGCGGTGGTGAGGGCGGCGGATGCGATCCGGAGCGCGGCCGAGGCGGTGGCGAATCTGGATGCTCTGATGAGTCTCGCCGAGGTGGCCCGTCGGGAGG
>CAWVXN010000280.1:0-4698 GCA_963933695.1 uncultured Myxococcales bacterium
CCGATCTGGCCATCGCCCGGGAAGCCATGGAGCGAGTGGGCATCGCCGATCTCGCGGATCGCCCGGTGGACCGACTTTCGGGGGGGGAGCGACAGTTGGTTCTTTTCGCGCGCGCGCTGACCCAACAACCCGACTGGCTGCTGCTCGACGAGCCCACTGCCTTTCTCGATTTGCGGCATCGGATTGACCTGTTCGGGGTGGTCCGGGAGTTTGCTGAATCCGGGGGCGGGGCGTTGGTCGTGAGTCACGATTTGGGTCTCGCCGCCCGGGTCTGTGACCGTCTTGTGGTGCTCGCCGAGGGCAAAGTGCTCGCCGAGGGCGAGCCCAGGGATGTCCTGCGGCCCGAGATTCTGGATCGCGCCTTTGGGATGGCCGCGGATATTTTCGATGGCCCGGATGGGCGGCCGGTTGTGGTGGCCCGGCTCGCTGGAGACCGTGTGCGTCGCCGGGTGCCCCAGGATTCCTCGGGGCCGGACTGCTAGATTAGTTCGCCCCACTCGCCCCACTCGCCCCCTCTCCGGCGCGAAAGGCAGATGGAAACCCAGCCGAGTGCGGGGGCAATGAACCGATCGGGATCAACGAAAGGCGGCTGAACAGGTACCCATGAGTGAGAGCAGCATCGAAAGCATTCAGGGCCGGGAGATTCTCGATTCCCGTGGCAATCCGACTATCGAGGTCGACCTTCGCTTGGCATCGGGTCAACTGGGGCGAGCCGCGGTGCCTTCCGGGGCTTCCACGGGTTCGCGGGAGGCCCTTGAACTACGCGATGGTGACCCCGCCCGTTACGGAGGCAAAGGCGTCCGTACGGCCGTGGACTTCGTCAATGGCGAGATCGCTTCGGCGGTCAAGGGCTTTGCGCTGGGCGGTATCGACGAACAAGCCGCACTCGACCGCCGGCTGATCGAACTCGACGGGACCGAGACGAAGGCGCGCCTCGGTGCCAACGCCCTGTTGGGTGTTTCCCTGGCGGCTGCCCGGGCGGCAGCGCAACAGGCCGAGCAACCGCTCTATCGCTGGCTCGGCGGAGAACAAGCCCACCTGCTCCCGTCGCCCATGATGAACGTCCTCAATGGGGGCGCCCACGCGGACAACAATGTCGACGTCCAGGAGTTCATGCTCTATCCGCTCGGGGCCGGAAGTTTCGCTGAAGCCCTGCGCTGGGGGGCCGAGGTCTTTCACACCCTGCGCGGTGTGCTGACCGAGAAGGGCTACGCCACGTCGGTGGGGGACGAGGGGGGTTTCGCACCTAATCTCAACAGCAACGACGAAGCGGTGGAACTGATTTTGTTCGCCATCGAAAAAGCGGGCTATCGCCCGGGCGAAGACATCGCCTTGGCCCTGGATCCCGCGGCCAGCGAGTTCTTCCACGATGGTCGCTATGTCCTGGCCGGCGAGGGTCGCAGCTTGGACAGCGAAGAGATGATTGAGTTCTGGAGCGATTGGGTTGGCCGCTATCCGATCGTTTCCATTGAGGACGGCCTGGCCGAGGGCGATTGGCGGGGCTGGAACCAACTGACGGCGGAATTGGGGGATCGTCTGCAAATCGTGGGCGACGATCTCTTCGTGACGAATCCGGAGATCTTGCAACGAGGGATCGACGAGAAATCTGCCAACGCAATTCTGATCAAGGTGAACCAGATTGGGACGCTCACCGAGACCCTGGAGGCGATTCGTCTGGCCCAAGCCGCCGATTTTGGGGTCGTGGTCTCCCATCGTTCGGGAGAAACCGAGGACACGACGATTGCGGATCTGGCGGTGGCGGTGGGGGCCGGTCAGATCAAAACGGGATCGCTTTGCCGGACCGATCGTGTCTGCAAATACAACCAGCTTCTGCGCATCGAAGCCGAACTCGGGACGGGTGCGGTCTACGCGGGACCGACGAAGTTGATCGGCCGCACCGGGTGAAGCGTTCGGCGGCCTGGCTTGGGGTGGTTTTGTTGGGGAGCGCCCTCCCCGTCATGGGGGCCGTGCCCTCGCCCGAACGCATCGCCGAAGCGGTGGCGGCGGAAAACCTGGCGGGCAAGCGCGGCCAGGTCCTTCGGCTTGAACTCCGAGTCCAGATTGGGGACCGGGCCGAAGTGGCCAGTGGTTTCCTGATCACCGACCCCGCCGGAGTCGCAGTTCTTGAACTGCGTGGGAGCAGTGGCTTGGTGGAGCGTCATCTCTTGCGCCAAGGGCAGACCCGGGCGACGCGCAACGGGGAGCGGTTGGACGCCCATCGGTTCTTCCTTCCTCCTCTCTACCTTCTACAAGCCAAGGACGGCGAAACTTTGCGCGCGGGTCTTGAAGTTCTGGACGTGCTCACCGATCGAGTGGGTTTGGCGGAGTGTGGTGAGGAGGATTGTCTGGTTCTCGGGGACGTCGGGCGAGATATTCCTCGCCGGGGTCCGCCGCCAATTAAGGGGCTCGAACTGTATGAAGAGGCACTGGCCCTGGGTGCCGAGGAGCAAGCCGCCGAGAGCGCGGGGATGACTCTGGAGGAATGGCAAGAGATCGACGCGGCCCAGGCCGCCAGCCCGCCGGCCCACGCCATCGAAGGCCTGGCCCAGGAAGGCGCTCTATCGCCCGGACTCGAGGCCGACCCGATTTCTCCCCAGGTGCCGGCTTCTATTTTGGAACCCGCTCAAAGCCGGCCGCCCGAGCAGGATCCTGTCCCTCCCGAACCGCTTCGGTCCGCTCTGTGGGTGGATCGGGAGAGCTTCGCGATTCGCGGGATCGACTCGGGTGATGGTGTTCGGACTCGATTGGGTCCCCGGGTTATCTATAACGGCGTGGGTGTCCCTTCTTGGATCTATATCGAAGAGCCCGGCAAAGAGGTGGTGCGTCTTCATGTCCTCGAGGTCTCCCCTGGGACACTCGACCCCGAAGCCTTTGATCTCGAGTGGTTCGAACTGTCCGAAACTCCACCCACAAGCGATTCCGCTGAGACCCCTATTTCATTACCCCAGGGTTAGCCCTGCCTGTGGGGGTTGGTGAAAGTCAAGCAATATCAGTAGCTTGCGAACTTATTCTGGAATTCACTGCCTTTTCAGATTCCAGAGCTAATGGAAGCCTTGGGTTTGTCCGAAGAATAATTCAGGTCTCCGCGGAATCTCTGGAGGCCGTCAAAGCGGAAAACGAAAGGCATTGAGCCCCGAGTGGGCCGTGCCATCAGGAGGGCGGAACAATGGGTCACGGACAGCAGCCAAATATTCTCGTCGTGGATTCGGATGAGGGATCCACCATGGAACTCAAGTCGATGCTCGTCGATGCTGGGTACTCGGCCGGCATTCTCACCGAGCCCGAACGCGCCGTTGAAGAGTTGCGGACCAAGCGGTATCAGCTGGTCATTCTTGACGTCTCTCCGGGCAATCCCGCCGGTATCGAGGCTCTCCAGGCGATTCGCGTCTTCGACGCCGATTTGTGCGTGATTGCCACAACGGGCCTTGCCTCGGTGGAGATGGCCGTGGAAACCATGAAGCATCAGGCGTTTCATTACCTGCAGAAGCCCCTGGACGAAGAAGAACTCACCATGGTGCTCGCCGAAGCGGTCAAGGCTAAGGGCCTTGTGATCAATTCCGACGCCCATGTCAACCAAGCGGTCGGTCGGCGCCTTCGCAAATGCCGTCAGTCCCAGCCGTTGACTCTCAAACAACTCGCCAACCGTACGGGTAAGTCGGTGAGCCTGCTCTCCCAGATCGAACTCGGGAAGAGCGCTGCGTCGGTCTCGACGCTCAATGATCTCTCCAACGCGCTTGGAGTCAAGATGACGTTCTTCTTCGAAACCGTCTAATTGAGGTCCCATGGCCTGGGGCGGGGGATTCTCTCCGACCGGGGGCGTGTCTCCTAAAGGCGAATATTTTATAAGCGCGTCCTTGAGACGCGCGTCTTCGATACGCGCACCATGAATACGCGCATCTGCAATGGCGCGTGCTCTTCTACAGATGCGCGTTCTTGACGGTGAGTACCGGGCAGGGCGACTTTTGTACGACGCGTTCGGCGATGCTGCCCAGCAGCAGATGCTTGAGCCCACTGCGCCCGCGGGAGCCGATTACGATCAGGTCGGCGTTCAGTCGTTCGGCTTCTTCTTCGATCACCGTCGCCGGGTACCCCTCTCGAGTGAGTTCTTCGACCTGCAAGCCGCGCTGACGGAGCCGGTCGCCATAGAGGGTCAGCTGATCCTTGGCCTCGTCCTTGATGGAGTTCCAAAAATCGGCGGGCAGGTAGGTGCCCTCGACCTGCTGAAATTCAACCGGCAGGTGGTAGGCGTGGAGCAGGACCACCGAGCTTTGGTGCTCCTCGGCGAGATGCGCGGCCCATTCGACGATGGAGTCGGCATGCTGTGAAAAATCCAGGGGAACCAAAATTACGCGGACCTGAATAGCCATGCCCCAGAATGTGCGGGCTCTATGCTGAATCGTCCAGTCCTGGGGAATTGAGACGGGGCTTGGGGCTTTTGGGGTGGGGTCGCGCCCTGGGGAAGAGAAAGGTGCTTGACGCTGAAAGGGGCGCGCTATAAGGTCGAGCCCCGAATCAGTTGCCGGAAAAGGTCAAAAAACGCCGAGGCATGGATCTCCGCATAGTTCGCATAGTTCGCATAGATCGATGGAATAGACGGTTAGACAGTTAGACAGATAGACGAAGAGAAAGAAACAGACCGGGTTAAGGGGCCGTAGCTCAGTTGGGAGAGCGTCGCGTTCGCAACGCGAAGGTCGGCGG
>CAWVXN010000281.1:0-4689 GCA_963933695.1 uncultured Myxococcales bacterium
GGACCTCAGCGCGAACCGAGGCGTCCGCACGGTTCTGGAAATCGGTTCCTGAAGGTCGGTCACCGGAATCGGTGACCGCACTCTCTCACATCCATTCACACCCACTCACATTCATTCACATCCATTCACATCCATTCACATCCATTCACACCCACTCACACCCTCTCACATCCACCCCAGCGTCGACGAGGATAAACCGAAGCATGCCCAAAGCCCCGAATCTCCCCGAGAGCCAGGTCACCGACCCGGCCGTCTACTTGCGCCGCCGCGATTTCCTGCGCACATCCGCTGCCGCCGGAGCTGCCCTGGCGGCGGGCCTCCCCGCCCTCGCCGCCTGCGGGAGCGAAAATCCGGGCGAGGCCCGAGCGGACGCGCCCGAGCCGGAAAGTCCTCCGCCCAACCTGGGCCCGGTCACCCCGGCGCCGACGCGCTTTCGCGCCGAGGACCCCCTCACCCCGGAAAAAGACGCCAAGAGCTACAACAACTTCTACGAAATGGGCACCGGCAAAGACGACCCCGCTCGCAACGCCCACCTCCTGCGCACCGAACCCTGGTCGGTCAGTCTGACGGGCGAGATCGCCAAGCCCGGCGTCATTGCCCTGGAAGATCTTCTGCGCCCCCATCCCCTGGAAGAACGCATCTACCGCCTGCGCTGCGTCGAGGCGTGGTCCATGGTGATTCCCTGGGTGGGCGTGCCCTTGGGCGACATCATCCGGCGCCTCAACCCCGGCTCCAAGGCGCGCTATGTGGCCTTCGAAACCCTGCTCGACCCCGAGCAATTGCCCGGGCAAAAGCGCCGAGTACTCGACTGGCCCTACCGCGAGGGGCTGCGCATGGACGAGGCCATGCATCCCTTGACCATCCTTGCGGTGGGCATGTATGGCCAGAGTCTGCCGGGCCAAAACGGCGCGCCCCTGCGCCTGGTGGTGCCCTGGAAGTACGGCTTCAAGAGCATCAAGTCCATCGTCGGAATTCGCCTCCAAGCCGAGGAACCCGTCACCGCCTGGAACCAATCGGCGCCCCGGGAGTACGGCTTCTATGCCAACGTCAACCCCGAGGTCAGCCATCCGCGCTGGAGCCAAGCTCGGGAGCGACGCATTGGCGACTGGCGCAAGCGCCCCACCCTGCCCTTCAACGGGTACGGGGAGCAGGTCGCCTCCCTTTACGCGGGGATGGATCTGCGGCGGAATTTCTGAGATGAAGCTCGGCGGTCGGCCGGCCCGGATCGCGGTGGCCAGCGCGGGGCTGGTCCCCCTTGCCTGGGGGCTCTTCGACTTGGCCACGGATGGCCTCGGCCCCGAACCCGTCGAGGAGATCACCCACCGGACCGGATCCTGGGCCCTGCGCATGCTCGTGCTGAGCCTGTCGATCACACCCCTGCGCAAGGCGCTCCGGGCCCCTGGGCTGGCACCCCACCGCCGTACCTTCGGTCTGCTCACCTTCCTCTACGCCACGATGCACTTCACCACCTACCTCGCCCTGGATCTCGACTTTCGCCTGGGGGGCCTGGCCGAAGACATCCGCGAGCGCCCGTTCATCACCGTGGGATTCACGGCCTGGGTACTGCTCACCCCCCTGGCCCTGACCTCCACCCGGGCCTGGATTCGGCGCCTGGGAAAGCGTTGGCGGCGGCTGCATCGCGCCGTCTATCCCGTGGCGATCCTGGCGGCAATCCATTTCGTCTGGTCCGCCAAGGCCGACTGGCTCGAGCCCGGGATCTACGCCGGCGTGTTGGCCGTACTGCTGGGGCTCCGGGGTGTGGAACGCTTCGGGCAAAAGCGGTCCAACTATGCAACGATTCGCCGCTCCCGGAACCCGGACGAAACCCATGTCCAAGGCGCCGGGGGGAAAGACCAAGCGACCGATCCCCAAGCGGCTCCAACGGCGAACCCCGATCCCAAAGGAAAGACACCCTGAGCGACCACGAACTCGAGCCCGAGGGCAGCCCGCCCACCCCGACCCCCTACGGAGACGACGTCCGCTTGCTCGAACTTGGCGGCCGCCGCTTTTTTCTCGTGGGCACGGCGCATATCTCCCAGCAATCCGTCGACCTGGTCCGGGAAGTCATCGAGGGCGAACGCCCGGATTGCGTTTGCGTGGAACTCGACCAACAGCGCTACGAGGCCCTCTCCCAGGAGAAGACCTTTCAGGCCCAGGATCTGCGCGAGATCATTCGCAACCGACAACTCGCCGCCCTGCTGATGAACCTGCTGCTGGCCAGTTACCAGAAGCGCCTGGGCATGAAGCTCGGCGTCACCCCGGGCAAGGAACTCCTGGAGGCCACCCGCGTCGCCCAGGAAAACGATATCCCCATCGCGCTCTGCGACCGGGACATCCGTATCACCCTGCGCCGGGCCTGGGCGGCCATCTCGTTTTGGCACAAGCTGCAACTCGCCTCGGGGGTGATGGCCAGCGCCTTTGAGGACGCCGAGATCAGCGAGGAGGAGCTCGCCCGCATCCGCCAGCAGGACGTGCTCTCGGAACTCATGCGCGAACTCGGCGAGGCCATGCCCCGGCTCAAGACCAGTTTGATCGACGAGCGGGACACCTACCTGGCTCAGAAAATTCGCGACACACCCGGCCAGAAAATCGTCGCTGTGGTCGGAGCCGGCCACATCGAGGGCATGTCCCGGGCCATGGCCGCCGACCAGGACGTGGACCTCGAAGACATCGAGAGCATCGCGCCGGCTTCGCCGATCTGGAAGTGGGTGGGTTGGGCGATCCCCTTACTCATCGTGAGTTCCATCGCTTGGATCGGCGCCACCCAGGGATTTAACCGGGCCGGCGAGAACGCCCTGTACTGGTTTCTCGCCAACGCGATTCCCAGCGGCATCGGGGGCTTGCTCGCCTTTGCCCATCCCCTGACGACCCTGGCGGCCTTCTTTGCCGCACCCTTCACGAGCCTGACCCCGGTCATCGGAGCGGGTTACGTGGCGGCGTTCGTCCAGACCTGGTTCGTTCCGCCCACCGTCCACGAAATCCAAACCGTGGGGGAGGCTATCAGCACCGCCAAGGGTTGGTGGACGAACCGTCTTCTACGCATTCTGCTGGTCTTTCTCCTGACCACCCTGGGTAGCGTGATCGGAACGTGGGTCGGCGGATTTGAAATTATCAGCAACCTTTTTGGCTGACCCGCGCGCCCGGCGTCGGGCAGGCTAGTTTTCGACCATGGCGTGGAGTTCAGAATTCCTGAGTCAGGGGGGGCCACTGCTTACCCTGGCCATCGTGATCCTGGCCGGCGTTTCCCTGGGCGGGGTCGCTAAGCGCCTGGGGCTGCCCAGTGTCACGGGCCAGATCTTGGCCGGCGTCCTGATGGGCCATGCGGGTCTCGGGCTCTTCGATGCCAACGCCCTGGTCGGGCTCGAACCCCTCACCCATCTCGCCTTGGGCCTGATCGCGGTCACCGTCGGCGCCCATCTCAATATTCAGCGCCTGCGCAACGCCGGCAAGCGCTTGGTCTACCTGCTCCTGGCCGAATCCATCGTCACCCCCCTAGCGGTTTTTTCGGCGCTCTATTTTCTGCCGGGCAGTTCCCCCCAACTCGCCCTGCTGCTGGCCGCCATCGCGATTGCCACGGCCCCCGCCACCATCTTGGCGGTGGTCAAGGAAACCCGCTCCAAGGGCGTCTTCGTCAAGACCCTGGTGGCCGCGGTGGCCCTGAACAACATGGCCTGTATCGTGCTCTTCGAAGTGGCGCGCAGCGCCGGAGCCTCCCTTGGCGGCCCGAGCCTGCCCGGAGTCGGAGAAGCGGCCGGAGGGGCCCTGGGCCAGTTGCTCCTGGCGGCGGGCATCGGCGCCGGGGTGGCCCTGGCCATGAATCAATTCGCCCGACTCGCGGTACGCCCCGAGCGGGTGACCACCGGGGCCGTGCTCGCGCTGGTCTTTACCACCGGCCTCGCCACCAGCCTGGGGGTTTCGCCCCTTTTGGCCTGCCTCGTGCTGGGGATTGTCCAGACCAACATCACCCGGGTGCGCAGCCATCTGGTGGATTCGGTCTTTGCGGATTTCGAGCCCACGATTCTCGCGATCTTTTTCACCCTGGCCGGCCTGCACCTGGATACCGTTCATCTCCAACAGGCCGGCTTCATGGCCTTCGCATATTTTCTCGCCCGAGCGGCGGGCAAGTGGCTCGCGGCAAACTCCGCCATGCGCCTGGCCGGGGCCACCGAACGCGTCCGGCGCAACCTTGGACCGGCGCTGATCCCCCAGGCCGGTGTGGCGGTGGGGCTGGTGATCGTGATCCAAAACGATCCCGCCTACGCGCACCTGGCCGGACTGCTCAGCGCCGTGGTGCTCTCGGTGGTCACCGTTAACGAAATTCTGGGGCCGATTTTGACCCGCATAGCGCTTGGGCGGGTGGGAGAAGTGGGCAAGGATCGCCTGCGGCTCATGGATTTCCTCCAAGAGGAAAACATCGTGACCGAGTTCCGGGCCGAGTCCAAGGAGGAGGCCATCCGCGAACTCTCCGACCTCCTGATCGCCAGCCACGGGCTTCAGGCCGTAGACCGGGAGAATTTCCTCGCCAGCATCCTGGACCGGGAGAAGCAAGCCTCCACCTGCCTGGGCGGAGGCCTTTCGGTCCCCCACGGCATTCTGCCCCGAGGCTTCCCCATGGCGGGGGTGATGGCCCTCTCCAGGCGGGGCCTCGATTTAGACACCCCGGACGGCAAGCCGGTCCACTGCATGGTC
>CAWVXN010000282.1:0-4685 GCA_963933695.1 uncultured Myxococcales bacterium
GTATTTTCGCTGCGCCGCCGATGCAATCCAGATCCACGGAGGAGTCGGCTTCACCTGGGAATACGATGTCCATCTTCACTTCAAGCGCGCCAAGGCCGGGGAAACCCTGCTCGGCGAGCCCGCCTACCACCGGGAATGTATCGCCCAGGCGATCGGGCTCTAGAACCCGGGGGCCCTTGAGTCCGGGTATTGAGTCCGAGCAGTGAGTCCGGCCAGCGGGTTCCGCAAACGATCCGAAGAACGATTTTCTGAATACCCGAAACAGAAGCCCGTGAAAAGGAAAAAACATGGCCATTGAGTTAGATCTGTCGGGCCAGGTGGCCATCGTTACCGGGGGCGGAAAGGGCGTGGGGCGAGGTATCACCACGCGCTTTCTCCAAGCCGGCGCCGAGGTGGTGATCTGCGGCCGGAGCGAACTCGAAAGTCCCGTGGAGGCCGGCGGCCGTACAGCGCACTTCTGCATCGCCGACGTGCGCGATGTGGAGCAGATCGGTGGAGTGGTCGACTATGCGAAGCGCGAGCTCGGGCGGGTCGATGTGCTGGTCAACAACGCGGGCGGCGCCCCAGAGGCCGACGCCGCCACGGTTTCTCCCCGCTTCTCCGAGGCCATCCTTCGGCTGAACTTGATCGCCCCCCTCAACTTCGCCCAAGCCGCCAACGCCGTGATGCAAGAACAGGAAAGCGGCGGGTGCATCATCAATATTGCCAGTGTCAGCGGGGTGCGCCCCTCCCCGGGCACCGCCGCCTACGGGGCCGCCAAGGCGGGGCTTCTTTCGCTCACCACCACCCTTGCCGTGGAATGGGCGCCCAAGGTCCGCATGAACGCCGTGACGGCGGGTATGATCCGCACCGAACAATCGCACCTGCACTATGGCGACGAAGAAGGCATCGCGGCGGTGGGGGCCACCGTGCCCCTGGGCCGCATCGGCGAACCCGAGGACGTGGGCGACGCCTGCCTCTACCTGGCCTCACCCCTTTCGAGCTACATGAGCGGCGCCAACCTGCTGCTGCATGGCGGCGGTGAAAAGCCCGCTTTCCTGGACGCCGCAAAGAACACATCGGGTTAACCCCTTTGGACCAACCCCTTTCAAAGCGGGCGGGCGGCGACGGCCCCTCGATTGACATCGGAGAATCAACCATGCCCACGGTCTTCCAATCCCCCAGTGAACTCAAAGACGCCGTGGGTCAGAACCTCGGCCACAGCGATTGGCTCGAGATCGACCAGGAACGGATCAACACGTTCGCCGACGCCACGGGCGACCACCAGTGGATCCACGTGGACCCCGAGCGCGCCGCCGAGGGCCCCTTCGGGCGCTGCATCGCCCATGGCTACCTGACCCAATCCCTGGTGAACTACTTTCTGCCCCAGATCATCGAGGTGCGCGGGATCTCCATGGGGGTGAATGTGGGGGCCGACAGGCTGCGCTTCCCCGCGCCGGTGCCCGTGGGCTCACGCGTGCGCGGCGCCGGAGAACTGATCTCCGCCGAGGACACCAAGGATGGCGGCGTCCAGACCAAGGTGCGCGTGACCGTGGAGATCGAGGGCAGCGAGCGCCCGGGCTGTGTGATCGAGACCCTGAGCCGGTACTACCCGGAGGGCTGAGCCCTCTCAGGCCAAAGTGATTCAGGTGAAGGCGATTCAGGTGAAGGCGATGAAGACGATCACCGCGAAGAGTGCCGGATAGACAAAGCGCGCGATGACATCGATGCGGCGCGCCAAGGCCACTCGGGCTTCGTCACCCGCCAAGACCCCGGTGACCACCGCCTCGCCCAGTGCACCGAAGACCAGCAACATGCAGCCGATCAGGTAGAGATCCGCGCGAGTGAGGTAGGACACCTGGGGCAGGATGCTGCTGAGGGCAAAGTTGTACGCGATCAGGGTGAAGACCGTGCTGGTGGAAATACTCACCTGGGTGCTGAGCACCGTGGGATCGAGCCAGAAGACCGTGTAGGCCATGAGCACGATAAGACCCAACGGAATGAACAACTTCCAAGCGAAGAAAACACTATTGCGCTCGGCCGCATAGACGGCGGTCACCGTCGAAAACGTATTGACGCCATCCGGCGCCAAAGCGTCGCCGGCCAGCATGGGCTCCTCCTCCGCAACCGCCCAGCCCGCCACCGTAAATGTCTGCATGGGCCCAGAGCGAGCCTCGTCGGGAATCAGGAAGCGATTCTTGTTATCGAGGCTGCCCACCTCCACCTTGAAAAGTTGTCGGTCCATGGGGAAATTTTCAAGGTTCATGGGTGTACTGAGAGTGCCCTGATAGCGCTGGCGAAAGAGCACCGTACCTGTGCGGCTGACCTCGACAATGGGTTCAAGTTTCTTCCGGAGCTTGCGACTGTTGAGCACCAGCAGGAGCGGGGAGTCGACCTGATCGAGAGGAAGCGTGCGCACTTCCGGGGCGGCCGGATCGGCGAGGTCCGGGCGTTCCCAGCGGGCGATCACAAGAAAATCGGCCATGATGGCCTGCTCGAGTTCCTGGACTTGGGAAATATCAACGACGAAGATCGCGACCTTCACCCCACTCCTGGCCCTGGGGATAAGGCTGGGCGTGAGCGGAACTGTCGGTGTAGTTGTAGATGTAGTTGTCGGTGTAGATGTAGATGTAGGGCTGGCCAAAGCCGGAGGTGTGGCCGCCGCAAGGACTGCCAAGGCCGGACTAAAAACCCAAAGGAACAAAAGAAGTCTGTAAAGCACGGACCAACCCTAACGAACCCGGGCGGAGCGGACACAGGGAAAGTTTCGCTCAACGCATCGCGGCAAGCCCCCCGCCCTCACATCCGCCCCCGCCCCGCCGCCTCCTCTTGGAACCGGACGGCTCCCCGAGCCCCGGGGCGGGACTCCCTGTGATGTGGCTGTACCCGGCGTCGCCGGTCAGAGTTTCTTGAGCCACTTATTCGCCACATCAAGCCGCCGCTCGAGTTGCGCCACCGTCGCCTCGGTGATCCGCTTGATCCCGACGCGACGATTGAGTTCGCCGTTCACCTCGGCGTGCCCCTGACTCGTCCGGCGAACGAGGGTCCGGACGTGGACGCTGTTCTGTTCCCGAAGTTTACGTTTGCGTGAGCGGGGCGATGGAGTGTTCGGGATCTCTTCGGGTTCCGGGGTCGGGACCGTTCCGCCCAGGTCTGGGGCGGCCAACACCCAAGCGGGCAGATCCTCGTTCTCTCCCTCACCCCTCACCATTCCCGGGATCTCTCCTTCTGCTTCTTGGAGCGCCGAGGCATCGAGTGGATTGCCGGCCTCATCGAGGGGGACAGCCGAGATCGCGGAGAAGAGCGAGAGTTGTTCGAGTTCAGGGGCCGCACGTTCGGTCTCGGATTCGTCAAGAAAATCATCGTCCTTTGCGTCCGGCTTACGAAGACTGTGTCGACGTTGTTCGGCTATGCCCGCCGCGAACATACGCAGCCGAGGGTCATCTGGGATGAACATGTAGGCGCGTTGTTGTCCCGTGCCTTCGGTCGCTCGAACCAGGCGCCCGACGGCCTGACGAAAGAAGAGATCGGTGATTGTGTTGGTGGCGTACACGCCGACCTTGAGTCGCGGGATGTCGACGCCTTCGGACACCATTCGCACAGCCACAATCCAGGGATCGCTGCTCTCCGTGAAGTCGGCGATCTTGCGCGAGGCATCCGGATCGTCCGAGGTCGCCACTACGGCCGCTACCCCTATTCGCTCCCTCAGGACCTTCGCAATCCCCTTCGCGTGGTCCTGATCCATGGCGATGACCATACCCGCGGAGCGGGGGTCGGTCTGGCGCAGGTGCATCACCTGCCGGTGCGCCTTCATCAGTACCGCCTGGAGCCATTCGCCTTCAATGTCAAGCGCTGTTCGAAGTCGCTGGCTCGACAGTGTCCTTCCAATCTCGTCATCGAAACTCGCCGCATGGGTCGAGCCATCCGGGGAACTCCATTCCATGCGACCGTTGATTCGGGGGAAGTAGACAGGGCGTACGACCTCCCTGTCGCGTAGCGCTTCGCCGTAGCCGTACTCATAGTCGGCGTGCGCTTCATCCCCGACGTATCGAACGAACGGGATCGCGCTCTGGTCGGACCGAAAAGGGGTACCCGACATGCAGAGGCGGACCGGCGCGCTTTCGAAGGCGTGCCGGATTCCATCTCCCCAGGATCGGCTGTCAGCGGCGTGATGGATCTCATCGAGCACGATGAAGGCCTGACCCACAAGTTTGCGAAGCGCCCCGGGATTAGCGGCGACCTGCTGGTAGGTGACCGCGATGCCGTGGACGTCCGAGGGAAGAACACCGTCACCGGCCGACCAATCGGGATCGATGTGAATGTCGAATTTCTCGGCGGCCAGGGCCCACTGGAGTTTCAGGTGCTGGGTCGGGACGACGACGACACAGCGACGGGCCTCTCGGGCGACGAGGGCGCGCCGAATGGCCCAAAGAGCGAACATCGTTTTGCCGGCACCCGGAGTCGCTACTGCCAGAAAGCTCGAATGCACGCGAGCTTCGAGTTTTGCGAGAGCCTCCTTCTGCCAGGTTCGGAAGCGGATCGGCGCCGCCAAGACTATCTGCCCTTCCAAACACGCCAAACACGCCAAACACAGCGGGAACGCTTTGAATGAATGCGCCAGAAACCTGACACTTCAACTTCAAGTTCAACTTCGTTCGCGGAATTAAGTACGCGTTTGGGGGGGAGACGCGAATTGTGATCTGAAT
>CAWVXN010000283.1:0-4669 GCA_963933695.1 uncultured Myxococcales bacterium
GGGGCGTGGGTCCTTCATATGGGGGCAATGCCTCGATCCATCCGCACCTACATCTGAGTCCTACATCTGGGTGTAATCGGGACCTTCGCCACCCTCGGGCGGCGTCCAGGTAATGATCTGGTACGGGTCGGCAATATCACAGGTCTTGCAGTGCACACAGTTCTCGTGGTGGATGAACAGTTTTTTGCCCGCAGGGCTATCGGGGTCATCGACCATTTCGTAAACCGCTGCGGGACAGAAACTTTCGCAGGGATTCCCGTAATCCCGAGCGCACGCCGTGGCACAGACATCCAAGTCCGCCACCTTGAGGTGCACTGGCTGGTCGGCTTCGTGCTGGGTGCCACTGAATCCCACGAGATGTTCTTTGCTGAAGGTCAGGACCCCATCGAACTCGAATTCTTCCTTGGCTCTCTCGGCGCGCGGGATCTCCCAGATTCTTTTCATCGCCGTGTGGGGAGCGTGAACCGGCACCTTGGCAATCAGGCCACGACCCCGGGTGAGCAACATGATGGGAATGTTCAAGAATGCGAAGAGCGGCGACAGATCGGCCGAGCCCTCGAAGTTGCGCGCCTCCCAATGCTCCTGGTAGGCCCAACTCTTTTTGTACCCCTCGGCGTAATCACCCAGCTTGGACGCGCTGAAATCGTCCGAGGCCAGGGCTCCGATTAGCGCGTCAGCAGCCAGCATTCCCGTCTTAACCGCCAGGTGCACCCCGGCCAACTTCATGGGGTTCAGCATTCCAGCAGCATCCCCCACCAGCATCAAGCCATTGGCATACAGCTTGGGCTGGGAGTACAGACCGCCCATGGGCACGCATTTCGCCCCGTAGCGAACAAGCTCTCCCCCCTCGAGAAGTTCCCGCATAAAGGGCGTGGTCTTGAACCGCTGGGAATTCAGATGGGGGTCATTGTTCGGGTTCTTCGCGCTCAAGGACGTCACGTAACCGAAAGACACAAGATTGTCCTTCATGTCGTAGAGCCACATGCCATCAAGGGACTTGAAGGCGTCGGGGAAGAGGCTGCCGTGAATGACCCGGCCGGGCTTGTGCTTTTCGGGCTTGATCCGCCAGATCTCTTTAATCCCGGTCTTGAATGCCTGGGGGTGTTCGCCTTCCATGCCGAATTTCTGAATGATGTCTTCGGTCAGGGTCCCGCGCACACCCTCGCCCAGCACTGTCACCTTGGCGAGAATGTCCATTCCGGGCTGGAATGTCGGTTTCTGCTTCCCCGTTTTGTCGATCCCCATATCGCCGGTCCGAACGCCGATCACCCGATCACCGTCTGTCAGGATCTCCGCCGCCGCAAAGCCGGGATAGATCTCGATCCCCAATGCCTCGCATTTCTCACCCAACCACTTGACCACATTGGACAACGAAGCCACGTGGTAGCCGGTCTTCTGGAACATGGGCGGGCAAATCGGGGACTTGAATGTGTGCTTCAGTGTAAACGCGATGAACTGAGCATCATCGCAAACGTATTCAGTGGGAAAGCCCTGTTCAATAAAGTCGGGCATCAACTCGGCGAAAGCGGCCGTGTTGATGACCGCGCCAGAAAGTTGGTGATCTCCGATTCCAGCGGCCTTCTCGATCACCAGAATGACGGGGGGCTCCATGGGCTCCCGGCCTTCGGCAGCGGCGGCCTCGTTGTGGGCCTCAACACGTTTCATCA
Organism: uncultured Myxococcales bacterium; assembly: GCA_963933695.1. Taxonomy (GTDB): domain Bacteria; phylum Myxococcota_A; class UBA9160; order UBA9160; family UBA4427; genus JAZXM01. Next base: position 1,668 of record CAWVXN010000283.1, read on the forward strand.
GGTGGTAGGCCGAGGACAAATTGGCCGGTCCGGCGCCCACGTACAGGACGTCGACTTCCATGCTCTCGCGTTCGATTTCGCTCATTTCAGCTTCCTGTCGGTTGGATTTGGAGATTCACTCGGTCATCCGGCATCGAATCCGGGGCGATCCAGCCCACGCGCGGTCCGTCGGGTGACTTTAGTGAACGAGTCCCTCGGGAACAAGCAAGGAAGAATCCCCGGAGCGCCGGTCCGAGCGCGTTGAATCGTCCAGATTCCTGGCCTTCAAGCCCGCTTCCCAACAGCCCTCAGCGGCGGGTTCCCATGATACGAAGAAGCATCAGAAAGAGATTGATGAAGTCGAGATAGAGGGTCAAGGCGCCGCGAATGGCTTCCTTTGTGTCTTCCTCGGTACCCTCGTTCCCAAGGATATTCATCTCCTTGATCTTTTGGGTGTCGTAGGCGGTCAAGCCGACAAAGATCAAAACCCCCGCGTAGGTGATGACCCAGTACATGGCTGAACTTTGGAGAAATATATTGACCACCGAAGCGATGATGATCCCAATCAATCCCATGAAGAGGAAGCTTCCCCAGGACGTCAGATCTTTTTTCGTCGTGTACCCATAAAAGCTCATGCCGGCAAATGTGCCCGCGGTCACCAGAAATGTGGAGGCGATCGACGACTCGGTGTACATGAGAAATATCGACGAAAAGGTGATTCCGGTCAGGGTGGCGTAGAGGACAAACACGCCCGTCGCCTTCTGCGCGCTCATCTCCATCACTCGAGAGGCCAGCCAAAAGACCAAGCCGAGTTGCGCGATGATCAAGGCGATCGGGATGATCGCATTGCCGAAGATGATGTCGGTGAGTGCGGGCGTATCGGCCACCGTGTAGGCCACAAGACCGGTTATGCCGAGGCCTGTGGTCATCCAATTGTAGACACGCACCATGAAACGCTGCTGCTCGGCAGCCACTGCATCAATACTGGTGGTCATCGGCGAAGTCTGCATGCTCTCTCCTCAGGGGCTCGCGGCAACGCGAGACCAGGGTTGAATCAGGACCTCCGGGACGCCCCAAGAGGCAGGGACGGAGGCAAGGCTTCTCTTTGCTGGAACCCGCCCCGGTACTCTAACCCCGGTACTCCAACGAAGGCCGGTAGTCTAACGAAGGCGGACGAGTCCTACCTGTCGAGACGCGGCCGACCCTCGGCAGGACTTTCCACCCTTTGGGAAAAGAGTCGGTCTGGACGTTCGCCGCCAATTGTCCCAGACTCCAGGCATGCTTCGCCCATTGCTCACAAGCCTGCTCGTCCTCCTGCTCCTGGGGTCTTCGGCGATCACGGCCGAGGAAGGAACCCCGGCGGACGACGCTGCCCAGCCCCAGATCGAGGGGACCTGGATGCTCGCCATTCCCATGCCCTCGGGCGTCGAGAATCCTTCTCTGAAGATCCGCGAGCGCGATGGTCAATTCAAGGCGAGCCTCAAAAGCAAGCGGGGCAGCACTCGAATCCGCAATTTCACCCTCGAGGGAAAATCCATCGCCTTCACCCAGAATGTTCAGACCCCTGCAGGAGAGATGGAAATGAAGTTCAGGGGTTCAATTCAAGGCGATCGCATCCAGGGCGTGATCGAATTGCCCATGGGCATTCTGCCATTCACCGGCACTCGACGACCCTATTAGGCGCTGGCTGGCCGCTGGATCGGGCGCCCCCCGAGCGAGCGACCTCGGATCGTTTCCCAATCAGGCCGCCGGGCGCCCCGGCGTAAACGCGCAGGGCATTCGCTTGATGCCGTTGATAAAGTTGGACCGCAGGCGCTCGGGCTCCCCGGTGATCTCAAGATCTGGAAGCCGGTCAAAGATCTGGCGGAACATCACGCGAATCTCTCTTCGAGCAAGATTCGCCCCAAGGCAATAGTGTGGCCCGGGACCGCCGAAACCCACGTGTTCATTGGGGCTTCTGGACAGATCAAAGCGGTAGGGATCGGTAAAAACCGCTTCGTCCCGGTTCGCCGAGGCATACCAGAGGACGACCTTCTCCCCCTCGCCTAGGGCTTGTCCCCCCAATTCGGTATCCCGGGTACAGGTCCGGCGCATATGAATCACCGGGCTCGCCCAGCGAACAATCTCCTCAATGGCTGAATCTGCCACGCCGTCGAAATCTGCCGCCCAGCGCCGGCGCTCGTCGGGGTTATCGCAGAGCGCCTTCATGCCGTGGCTGATCGCGTTGCGCGTGGTCTCGTTGCCGGCCACCACGAGCAGCACGAAGAACGAAGCCAATTCGTGATCCGACATGGCATCGTCGGTCGCGTTGCCCTGGACCAGCGCCGTGGTCAGGTCATCCTTGGGATTCTTCCGCCGGTCCGCGGCCATCTCACCCATCAGGCCGCCCAATGCCGCTCCCGCTTGAAGAGCCGCGATCTGTGGATTTTCAACCGACTCCAAGAACTCGGCATCGCCCAACCCCAGGATGGTGTTCGTCTGCTCGAACACCATGCCGGCTTCGCTCTCAGGAATGCCCATCATGTCGCAGATGATTTCCAGGGGAAGCGGCGCGGCGATATCCGCAACAAAATCGCATTCGCCCCTCTCGATCACACGGTCGATAATGACCGAAGCGCGCCGTGCGACGCCGGCTTCCATCTTCGCTAACGCGCCGGGAGTAAAGCCCCGGGACACGATCCGCCGCTGACGCCCGTGGCGCGGATCATCCATGTTGATCATTCCGCCGAAGAACTCGCTGAACTCCTGGGGCAGATCGAAGATCGAAGTCGCGCCCTGGGCGGAACTGAAGATCTCGGGGTTCCGGCTCGCCTCCTGCAGGTCCGCATGGCGCGTAAGCGACCAGTAACCGGGGCCGCGGGGAAAGCCTTCTACGGGGAGTTCGGGCTCCTCCATGAAGGGGATCGGGCGCTCGGATCGAAGAGTCGCAAACGCCCCCTCCCGCTCTTCGAGAGGAAGTTCCCAGAACTCCTGAGCGCAGAAATCAATTTCGTCGACCTTCAGTGTCTTGCGGATTTTCATGG
>CAWVXN010000284.1:0-4668 GCA_963933695.1 uncultured Myxococcales bacterium
CTGCTGGGCGACCTTCTTGAACAGGACATTCGGCATGCCGGGTTGTTGGTCCCCGAATCCGCCGCATTCTGCGCGATCGATCGACTCAACGCACCGGACACCATCTTTCTTAGCGATGCTGGGGCGATCAACACCATCGATGAAAAGAGGCACGATCTTGCCGGACGAATCTTAGGGGGCGCAAACAATATTGTGATCGGTGCCCAGGTGTTGACACTCGACACCCTGATGATCGAGTTCACCTCACCGGACCCCGCGTATGACACCAATGCCGACGGGGTCGCGGACAGTGACTTCCGACCCGGGGCCGGCGTGATCGTCACCGATGCGGGCAACCCCGCCCGGGGCACGGCTTGCGCAACCGTCAATTCCGTTTCCCTTGGATCCAAGCAGATTTCGGTCACTCTCGTCAGCGGAACCCTGGCGGCACTTCCCTCCGGATCCAATGTCGTAGACCTAGTGGCGGTGCCGGCCCACATCTACGAAGTCAACGGAGCCACCCAGCTGTTACGCAACAACGCAGTTGTCGCCGATGATGTCGAAGATCTGCAAATTGCGGTTTTTCTTGATGACAACGATAACCGTGTGGTCGATGCCGGCGAGTACCGAGGAGACGGAGTGGGAGCAGATTTCGACCCCAGTATCGAGGACATCTCGAGCGCTCGGTTACTAAGGACCAATCTCCTGGTTCGGACCCGCCTCGAAGATCCAAGCAATGTTGATGGACGCTACCAGCGTTCCGAGAATCGAACGGCGGGCACCCTGGGTGATGGCTTTCGTCGGCGACTCTACATTTCCACGGTGATTTTGAGAAACATAGGATCTCGGGTGCCCATGTCATGACGAAGACAAGAGTCCGAACACAGGGCGGCTCCCAGGAGACAGGAAAGCGTAAACAGGGCATTGCCCTGATTACCGTGATGCTGATCCTCGCGATGGTCTCGGTTCTGGCGGTTTCCGCCTTGGAGACCGCCATGCGCGACCAACAGGTCGCGGGCGTCCAGATGCGAAATCGGGTGGCGTTCCAAGCCGCCGAAGCAGGCCTGGCCACGGCGCTGACCTCTGTCACCGGATCGAACACGCCCGCGCTGGCCACCGGTTCCATCGGCGTCGCCGGGGACTACCCCATGGGGCAGCCGGGTTATCGGCTCGACCCGAAAGCCGCCACGCCGATCGAAAACCTCGGGGCGCAACCGGCCCCGGGAATGAGTCTTAACATCAACGGAAACGGACCCAAATTCCAATTGCAGCTATGGCGCATACATGTAGAGGGCAGCGAACCGCGCGGAATGAACTCACGGGTCGAAGCGGCAACGGCCGCATTGTGGGGGAGCTAGACATGAACATCACCGAAAAAATCGAAACAGCGGGCGATATTCGCCCGTCTAAAACAAGGCGTGGATTTCGCTTCGCATTCCCGCTTGCTCTGGCGCTCCTGTTTATCGCGGGTTTCCTTGCTGGGCTCACCTCTCCTGCCTCGGCGCAGACTGAAGATGACCTCTTCCTCTTCACCTCATCGGTGGCCCCGAATGTTCTCATTCAGCTCGACAACTCCGGATCCATGAACCATATCGTGTGGCATCCCGACTTCGATCCCGAGGGAGACTACGACTGCGATGCCTTCGACGGCGGCTCAAAAACCGAATTCATCTACAATAACTCTGGAACGGACCCCTTGGATGATGGCGCTGGAACGTACACCTTCTGTGGCCGGACCCGAACGCTCTATCACGACAGCGAATCCAGCGGTAGCACTCGATACGACCGCGATTATCTGAACTGGCTGTTCAGTTCCCAGAACACGGTCCAAGCGGAGATCGACGACCCCATCAACGAAGTCCGCCATTGCCAGAACGCCGATCCGGCCATCTATGCCAAGTATCAAATCAAGCGGATCACCGCCGCCAAGCGTGTGGTGCTGGACACCATGTGCCAGGTGCTCGAAACGAAGGAAATTCGGTTCGGCCTCTCGGTTTTCCGAGACTACGCTGAGGCTTCTGACCCCAATGGCGGCTACATCGAGGTTGGCATCGATGACAACTCTCCGACCCACGCCGACGCTCTTGAAGATGCCGTCGAGGACACAAGGGCAGATACTTGGACGCCCCTCGCCGAAACCCTCTTCCAGTCTTACACGTACTTCATGCCCCGCGATTCCTCTTTGATGCCTCCGAGCAAAACGCCGGGAGTATCATTCCCCGTCTACAAGTACAAGACTACGCCAATTGGCGTAGGCGGCGAATTCACTACGACCAACTCTGAGATACCCGGAGACCCCGTACAATACAGCTGTCAAAAGAATTTTATCGTCGTGATTACGGATGGCGAGCCGACCAGAGACGACTTCGAGAAGAGGGAGCCGATTAAGACCGCTCGTAAATTTCCTAAATTTGAAGAACTGATCGGTGACTACAATCCCGACGGGGAAGACGAGGTACCCGAAAACTGCAGCGGCTGTTCTTTCTACCTCGACGATATCGCCAAGTTCATGCACGAAAACGACTGCCGCCCCGACATGGAAGGCGATCAGACCCTGGATATCTACACCATTGGCTTTACAACCAATGCCACGGCCAATGCGCTTCTCCAAAAGACAGCGACACAGGGCAATGGCCTCTTCTTCACCAGCAACAGCCCAGACGAACTTCGAACCCGGCTCGTAAGCTCAATCAATGACATTCTCGAGAAAGCGCAATCTTTCACGGCAGCCACGGTTCCGTCAACGCGGACGGCGTCGGGCGGGAGTTTCTACACCAGTTTTTTCCTGCCCTCGGCCAAGTCCGCATTCTGGGAAGGCCATCTACGGGCATACCGAACCGATGCCGTAGGCGACGTCTTCGGACAGGCGGGGACCTGCGCTTTCCTCGACCCGGATCCAGGAGAATGCAATAGTGGCCCCTCCAACCCCGCAGCACTGCCGTATTGGGATGCGGGGGAACAGATCCCCCTCCCGGATAGCCGCACTCTCTACACCTCGCAGGTCAACGCGGGGACACCCGGGCGAGTAGTTTTCGACTCTGGCCTGACCGCTATGGACACCACCATTGCGCCCTTTGCTATGCCCCCCGCTCCGGCTCCGAACGTCATTTACCCCGGGTCCGGGGCACTTACGGAGGAGGGCCTTGCTGATGAGGTCGTCAGCTATGCGCGCGGCTGCGAGTTCGGCACGGGCGTCTCGGGCGCGGGCGTGGCGAGCGATCGCGTCTGCGTTCCGCGCGCCTGGCGCCTGGGCGACATTTTTCATTCCGCACCCGCGGTTGTTCCCGCACCCAAGGCGACCTTGAACGACGCGTCCTACCAGGCCTTCAAGAGTCTCTATGCCCTGCGCAAGCGGGTCATCTACACCGGGAGCAACGCTGGCTTTCTCCACGCTTTTGACGCGGGCACCCTGGATATCACAACTTCACCGCCCAACTACTTGGATGGCAGTGGGACCGAGTTGTTCGGATTCATGCCCTGGGAGGCGCGCCAAAACATTCGGAACCTACCGGTGGATGATCCGACAACCCGCACCTACTACGTGGATGGCTCACCCCAGGTGGTGGATGTCTGGTTCCCCTCGAACCCCACCGACACCACTAAGTCTATCGAGGAATGGCATACGATTCTGGTCGGTGGGATGCGACAGGGGGGACGGGCCTATTACTCTCTCGATGTCACGAACCCCGACGACCCGGCCTATCCCGGGTACTTGTGGGAGTTCCCCAATGAAACCGATCCCGACACGACTGCGGTTCCCACCTCGGTCCTGCCCTACTTGGCACAGGGCTGGTCCCAGCCAATTATTACCCGGGTCAGGGTCAAGGTGGACGCTAACGACAACGGAGGGGTCGGCTATGAACGCTGGGTCGCGATTGTGAGCGGGGGTTACGATCCCGCGAGCGATCCGAACGATCACGCGAACTATGACCCCAATGCCATTGCGGGACGCTCCCTGCTGATGATCGATGTCGCGAGCGGTGAACTACTCGCCATGAAGCGGTTCGATCCGAGCGCCAGCGATGCCCAGTCAGCCATGCAGTACGCCATTCCGAGTACCCCAGGCGTACTTGATCTGGATTTTGATGGCTTTGCCGACCTGGTCTACGTCGGAGACCTCGGCGGCCAAGTATTCAAATGGGTCATCAATGCCGTGGGTGAAGATCGGGTGAACGATTCTTCTGCGGCGGGAGATTACTCCCAGCCTTCTTGGCCCCTCAAGCTTTTCTTCGAGGCACCGGTGACTTCGGTGAACGCTTCAACCAATTACTACAAGAGCTTCTTTACAGCGCCCCAAGCCGTCTATGTGGGCCGCCGGCTGCATCTTGCCTTTGGCAGTGGCGAACGAATGAATATCGGTTTTGCGGGACTCCCCGGAGAGGACGAAAACAACCGCTATTACGCGATGACCGACCTCGACCCGTACGAACTCAAGATCCCCCCCTACGTGCTTCCGACCCTCACAGAGAGCGACCTGAACGAAATCGACGGGCCCTCGAGCTGCGAAAATGTCCTGGGGCGTGGCTTCTTTCTAAAGGTGGCTGACGGCGAAAAATTTGTCACCAATACAGAAATTTTCCAGCATTACATCTTCACCGGATCTTTTATTCCCAACAACACCGGTGATCCCTGTACCTCTAAGGGGAGCGGAAGCCTCTACGGATTTCGCATCGACTGCGGCCAGCCATT
>CAWVXN010000285.1:0-4640 GCA_963933695.1 uncultured Myxococcales bacterium
GCAATCGCCAGTTCCCAGGCGCGCCTCTCCATCCCCCCCATGGTGCCCGCGCCCTGACGATGGCGCCGAACCCGGAGACCGAGAGCCGCCAAGCCGGGAGGGGCCGAGAGCGCCAGGGGAAATTCGGGGAAGCCCCGGGCTGCGGCAAAAACAGCCAGGCTCAAAGCCAGGGTCCATTGCAGGACAACGCCCACCCTCGCGGGATCCGCATAGCGCAGAATGCCCCAGACGACTCCCATCGCGAGAGCAACGCCGGTGGAGGACCGGGGTAACACGCCCACCAGTGCAACCCGCCATGCCTCCCATGACTGGAGAGCAAGCTCGGGCCGGTTCCACTGCAGGCCGATAATCCCCGCGAGCAAAGCCACCGCAATGCCGCTCAAAACGGGCCAAACCGGTCGACGCGAAACCCGGGCAAAACCGTCCAGGACAACGACCGCACTGGCGCCGTAGACAAGGATCAGCCCAACCAGGCCGAGCGCCAGGGAGACGATGAATGCCAGAGCCAGCCCGCCCCCGACAGAGGCCGCGCCCTGGGACAGTATGGAAAAGAGTTCCAACGACTGCCTTTCCTCAAGCCAATCTAAAAAGCCAATCCAAACCCGCTCGTGCGGATCAGGGTTCGGTGCGATTCGATGTCGAGTGGGCCAGAAGCGCCGACCGGATCAAACGATCCAGATCGCCATCCAGCACGGCTTCCACATTGCCCACTTCAAGATCGGTCCGGTGGTCCTTTACGCGTTGCTGGGGATGTAGGGTATACGAACGGATCTGACTGCCGAAGCCGATTTCTCGTTTTTCGCCCCGGATTTCCGCCATCCTGACCTCCTGCTCCCGTCGGGTCAGTTCAAAGAGTTGGGCCCGCAGTACCTTCATGGCCGTTGCCTTGTTCTTGTGCTGAGAACGTTCGTTCTGGCACTGAACGACGGTGCCCGTGGGCAAGTGCGTGATTCGAACTGCGGAATCGGTTTTATTGACGTGCTGGCCACCCGCACCACTGGACCGGTAGGTATCGATGCGCAGATCACTCTCGTCCAGCTCGACGTCCACATCGTCGTCGATTTCGGGAATCGCGGTGACACTGGCGAAGGCGGTATGGCGCCGGGCCTGGGAGTCAAACGGTGAGATCCGAACCAGCCGGTGCACCCCTTGCTCGGCATTGAGATAGCCGTACGCGTAGCTGCCGGCGACCGAGAGGGTTGCACTGCGGATCCCGGCTTCCTCTCCGGACTGGACATCGATCACTTCCGACCGGAAACCGCGCCGTTCGGCCCAGCGTAGATACATTCGCAGTAGCATTTCCGCCCAATCGCAGGCGTCGGTGCCCCCGGCTCCCGAATTGATCGACACAATCGCGTCGGAATGATCGTACTCGCCCCCGAGCAATTGCCGAAGTTCGGCCCCTTCCAGAATGGCCGCAATTTGGGAGAATTTCTCGGCTGCCTCGCGACGCGACCCGTCGTCGTCGGCCTCGGCGGCCAGTTCCAGGAGAATGCCGGCTTCCTCAAGGGAAGCCTCTACGCCGTCGTAGAGTCCAATTTCGCCCTCCAACTCGCTCTTCTTTCGCGAAGTCTTCTCGGCGATTTCCCGGTTATCCCAGAACTCGGGCCGGGCCATCTCGGACTCAATTTCCTCGTGGCGTGCTCTCAGACCGGCCAGGTCAAAGACGCCCCCGAAACTCATCAAAACGTCGGCCCAATGTGCGGAGGGTCTCCTCGAGTTCGTTCTGGTCCAACGCCGGCGCGGTATTTTCAGTCATATTGCGTCCTCTGGCTGCCTGCAGCCCGACTTCCCACCCGACCCAGGAGGCGCAGTCAATAGCAGATCGAATGGCCCCGACCGAAAGGGGCCGCGGAATCTTTCCTCAGCCCAGGGCCCGCCAGAGTCTCCGCTGCTCCGCCGCCATGATCTTCGCATCGGCGTCCTCTTCGTGATCGTGGCCGAGAATATGAAGCAGTCCATGAATGACCAGTCGTCCGATTTCCTCGTCGAGACCTCGGTGACGCTGAGCGGCCTGGCGCGCGGCGGTTTCGACACTGATCACAACGTCTCCGAGCAACTTTCCGCGATGGCCGATTCCCTCTCCCTCCAGCAATGAAAAGGACAGGACATCGGTGGCCCGTTCCTTTCCGCGCCAGTCGGCGTTGAGGCAGCGAATTTCGGCATCGGTGACCAAGGCGATGGATAGCTCCGAGCCGCGATGCCCGACGGCGGAAAGCATCGCCGTCGACCGGGTTCGCAAGAGCCTCACGTCCACCCGGGACCCACGCACCGCCGGGGGAGGACCGCTCAACCGAATGGCCATCAGTGTTTCCCGGGGAGCCCGGACCCACTCCCCTTGGGCTCCTCGGGTGTCTTTCTGGAAGTCGAACGGGGATCGTAGGCCTCGTAGGCCTCGACGATGGCCTGAACCAGCGGATGGCGGACGACATCCTTGCGCGAGAAATGATGCAATCCGATCTCGTCGATCCCCTTCAGGACTCGCATGCATTCGACCAGACCGCTTTCCTTGTCCGCCGGGAGATCGACCTGGGTGACATCCCCCGTAATCACGGCTTTCGACCCAAAACCCAGACGAGTCAGGAACATCTTCATCTGCTCACCGGTGGTATTCTGCGCCTCGTCGAGGATCACGAAAGAATCATTCAGGGTACGGCCTCGCATGAATGCCAGGGGAGCCACCTCGATCACTCCCCTTTCCGTGAGTCTCCCGACCTTCTCGAAATCCATCATGTCGTGAAGCGCGTCGTACAGCGGACGCATATAGGGATCGACCTTCTCGCTCAAATCCCCGGGCAGGAAGCCCAGGCGTTCTCCGGCCTCAACCGCCGGGCGAGTGAGGATGATGCGTGTGACTTCCTTGCGATTGAGTGCGGCGATCGCCATCGCCATGGCGAGGTAGGTCTTCCCCGTGCCCGCGGGTCCGACACTGATCGTCACGTCATGATTATGAATCAATTCCACGTAACGACGCTGGGAGAGATTCTTCGCCCGGATTTTTCCGCGAGTTCCCACGCCGCTCAGCACATCCTGAAAAACGTCCTGGATGTTGACATCCGGCTTCTCGACAACCATCTGAATGGCAGCGTCCACGTCGCGCCGGTGAACGCCCCGACCCGATCGCAACACGGCGTACAGCTGCTCCAGCACGGTCTGCGCCAGGTCGACCGCGGCCTGAGCACCGAGCAGGCGAACCTCGTTTCCACGAGCGTGGGCCTGGACATCCAGTTTTTTCTGGATGAGGTGCAAATTCCGCTCGCCATCGCCATACAGTTCGGCAGCCGTGAGGTTGTCGTCGAAGGTGATGATTTTTTGGATACCGACGGTTCCGTCGCTCAGTGGGGACTCCCGGGGTTCAACGCCGTGGCGCAAGCAGGACGATCCCGTCTCCGCGCCGCATGTAATAGTACGCGGAGCCGGATTCCTGCGTCAATCCCTCTTCTTCGCCCCACATCCCCTGGGATAGAAAATCCAGGCTGTGGGGCCAGCGTCCGGTCCCGTGCCGACGGGCCTCCAGGAGATTATGCAGCCGCTGCCGGGCAAATTGTGCTCGCGCTTCTTCCAGGGGGCGGTAGGCGATGGCCTGACCCCGCCAGGAGCGAGTATCCAGGCGCTGAAGGAAGAGGCCCGCGGTCACCGAAGCGAGCAGGATCAGCGGAACACCTGCGGCCAGAGCGAGTCGGGCAAAGCCAAAGACCCGCATTGCACCGGCACGCCGGATTTTCCCGCCCCTGCGAAGCGCGGGACTGACCCCGTCCACCAACCCGGCACGGCGCAGGTCCGCGAGGATCCGGCTGGCCACGAAGGTCCCCAACCGAGACCGATCAATAATCTGTCGAACCGAGTTTTTCCCGTTGACGAACTTCGAGACCCGCCTCACTCGATCCGATCCGCCCTGGCCGCCGTCTTCCAGGCGATCGCAGTAGTCGTCCACGGAAACGAGAATTTCAAGCACCTCGGATTCCCCGGGCAAATCACTGACGAAGGTCAGCCACTCGTCCTGCATGCGCATTCCGTCCATCAGCACCTGCTCGGCCACCATCAGCTTCTCGGGTGCAAGCGCGTGGGTCACTGGCCCGGCCAGGAATTCGAACAAGCCCCCAGTCATCCCCATCAAGGTGAATAGGGTTTCCCGGGTCATGAGATCCGAGGTCGCTTCGATATCCCCGTCGGCGACTAACCCCTCCGCGATCAGGAGATCGGTCAAGGAGCGCGCCGATGCCCGGCTCTCTCGGATCTTCTCATGGACCACCGACTCTTCAATCAAACCGCACCGGACGAGAAAGTCACCCAGCGCCGCATCAGGGCTGTCTCCCACAGGCGCCGCAAAGACGAGGGCGCCCGAATCAAACGTCACACGCATGGGGCCCATCCGGCTGCTGATCTCGAGCAGACCGGTTTTTCGCTGGTGACCGATCAACTGGAAAATTTCGGCGACCCCGAAATCATCCAGATTGCCCTTCAAGGCGACGGCCATATTACGGGCGCCTCCAACTGATCAGGCTCGTAAAGAGCACCCCCAGATAGACGATCGAAACTAGAAAGGCCGCCACACCCAGGGCAAATGTCCCGCCCACCCCCGCCGCGAGGGGATCCGGGACAACTCCATCCCGCCAGATCGCGAAAAGCAGGGCCCCCAC
>CAWVXN010000286.1:0-4630 GCA_963933695.1 uncultured Myxococcales bacterium
GTGCCGTGCCGGACCACTCCAGGGAGTCAAGCCAGGCGGGTCAAGCCAGAGGGGTCAAGCCGAGGCAACGGCCTCGTCCGGGCTTGCGCCCCGGACGTTCTCGGCCCGCGCACCCCGCGGACCTTCCTGAACCACATATTCGACAATATCCCCTTCGGAGAGGCTGTCGTATTCCGCCGCGTTCAACCCCGAGCGATGAAAAAACACTTCCTTGCCATCATCGCCTCGAATAAACCCGAAACCGCGGTCGCGAACCATTTTCTTGATCTTGCCCTTGCACTTGGGGCCCGTCGGGGCCGCCTGAGGGGTCGGGCCGCTTCGACGTCGACCCCGTCCCTTGCCCCCGCGACCCTTGCGGCCCCCGGTTCCGCGAAAGTTTTCCGTCGAAACAAACTCCGCCTGGAACAGAACCACTGCCACGGTCAGATCCTTGAGGCCATCCTGCTCGGGCGAAAGTAGAACCTCTCCGGCCTCGCTGTCGACGACGCTGTAGCGGAGGCCCGTACCCTGGTGGGTCACAAAAAGGCCAGATTCGATCTCGTCCATGGTGATCATGTCGGTGAACCTCGATACCGTCTCGGGGTACGGTCAAAGCAGAAGCCCAAAAGGCCAATGAGGCCGGGCCTGTAAATATTCGCGAGCAAACCCGCGGGACGGTGACTCCTGGCGGGGAGACGGTCAGGAGTACCGGGGCGTGACATTAGGAGAAGTGACCGGCGGGGTCAATCACAGAATTTCCCATGAGCCGCGCGGGGCGCTCCCTCCCGAGCCCAGAAGCCGCCTCATGGGGGCGGGCGCTCAAACCCCTCGGGAAGCGACTCTTTCCCCGACGCGCAGGTCACCCACGAAGGGCGGCCGCGCCCCTGTACGCAAACCACCCAGCACGGTCGCGATGCTCGGGGGAGTGCTTGGAGTAAGGCTGGGAGTAATGCTCGGGCTGCTGGCCGGGGCAATTGCCGGGTGCACCCACAGCGTCACCGGTCTGGCCCGGGCCGAAACCCCGGATGAGCTTCGGGTCGGAACCAGCGGCGACTACGCACCCTTCAGCCAGGAAGTCCCCGGGCCGGGTGAAGCCGCCGGATTTCGCCAACGGGGATTCGATCCCGACCTTGCGCGCGCGTACGCGAAAGACCGCAATCTGAGCTTGCGATTCGTCCCCTTTCGCTGGCCCGAGTTGGTCGCCGACCTCGAAGCCGGCCGGTTCGACGTCGCGATGAGCGGGATCACCGTTCGCCCCGAGCGTTCCCTGGCCGGGCGCTTCAGTCTTCCCACGGCTTCAAGCGGTGCCGTCGCCCTGGTGCCCGAGGCTTCCTCCCTGTTCCGCCCCGACGATCTCAACCGGGTGGGGCTGCGCATCGCAGTGAACGCGGGGGGGCACCTGGAACAAACCGCCCGGAAATTCTTTCCCGAGGCGACGCTGGTCGCCCTGCAGGACAACGCCGGGGTCATCGACGCTCTGGCCCGGGGAGCCACCGACGCAGCGATCAGCGACACCCGGGAGGCGCCCCACTGGCAGGCAACCCACCCCGGACTGCGAATGGTCGGCCCATTTACCTCTGATCGCAAAGCCCTGCTCGTGGCAGCCGAGCAAGCCGAGCTGGCGCACGATCTCAACGTCTGGCTCTTGGCAAGGGAGCGCAGTGGCCGCATGGCTGCGTTGCGCAGCGAGCACCTGGGCGATCCGGTGAGGGACGAAACCCCGCACCCAGCTCTCTCGGCCCTGCTGGCTGCCATCGCCGAGCGACTCGCCCTAATGCCCTGGGTTGCCGAGGCCAAGCGCGACGCGGGTTCCGCCGTGGAAGTACCCGAGCGCGAAGCTCGGGTCATTAATGCCGCCCTGGCCCAAGTCCGAGAGACCGAGGAGGCCAACGACATTGCCCCGGCCCAGCGGGTCCGCGCCGCCGCGGTGCGCGAACTCTTTGCCGCCCAAATCGAAGCCGCGAAATCCATTCAACACGCCGTGCTCCGCCGGCCCCGACCCCCGGGCCAAGCCCCGCCGCCCGCCCTCGACACTGTCTTGCGCCCGGCCCTGCTCAGGATTGGCGAGCGGATTGCCTGGCTAATCGTCCAGCTTCCACCCGGTATCCCGGACGATGTAATCAGGGCTCGAAGCCAAAGCCAACTACGCGGGCTCGGCCTGGCCGAGGAACGAATCGATGACCTTGCCCGGGGCCTGATTGCCGTGGACGGTACACTCTGATCAGTACACGCTGATCAGTACACGCTGATCAGTAATAGGTGCAGCGGGTCCGGTGCCGGGGCTCGTCCTTGATGGCTGGACTCTGACCGCGATGCCAGAGAATGGAGTCCAGGCGACGCGGGGGGACGGGCTTCCCTAGGTCGGTCAGGATCCCACTGAGACGCTCCACCGCGTGAACCGCCACCGCTCGAATTTCGACCTCCTCGGCCGAGCCCAAGCCAATGAGTTCCTCGGCACGGATGCGCGCGAGGAGATCCCCGTGGTATTCGAGCACACCCTCTCTCCTAAGCACGTGGGGCACGAGGTTGTCGGCAAAAATCGTCATGGCATCGAGGTCTTCGAAACGTCCGACACCGGACTCCCCGAACGTCGAGGCCAGATCCGCACACGTGATCTGGGCTCGTTTGTAAAAGGGCACTTCGATCTCCCCGTACCACTCGACATCCCTATATAGAGGCATCGCTCCCAAAATTTCGACCAGCCCCTCCGCCCTGTTGTCCGCCGCCTTCACGAGGCCACCAAAGGCCCCGCCGAAACCCGCGCTCACCAGAGAGCCCAGGTCCCGCCAGGATCGGGCAAACAGCTCCATCAACTCGGAGACCGGCGCCGAGGCCGGCGCCTGGCCGAAGATCCGCGCGCACTCGTCGGCCTCGATCTCCGCCAAGTGAGACGGGGTCAGGGGGCCCAGGCGATCAAAGTGGTCCTTCAAGCCACCGGCAATCGTGAAGTAGCCCGATGCCCCTGGACGCTTGCGAAGCTGAGGGAACCAGCCCGAGCCAAAGTTCACGGCATCCAGAGTCAGGACGAAGGCGAGGCTCGATTCCGGATCCTCCCGCGAGCGGTGGGCGGGATCGGCTTGATCCGCATCCTGGTCAGAAATGCCCCCGGCGTCGGTTTTAGCCGCCGGATCCGGGACAAGCTCGTTGGCAAAAGCATCGAGGCGCTCGGTTTTGAGGGTCACCCACTGCGCCCGGTCGGCCACCTCGGCCGCGGCCTCTCTGATCCGATCGAATAACCCCATCCTAGGAATCTCGCCGACCCTCGGGCACTCCGAAGAGCCCGATAGCCCTGGGCAGAAGTTCAAGCGCTACGGGAAGTTCACCCACTCCCTCGCCATCGACGTCGAGCAAGGCACAGCCTTGGCCTCGAATCTCGGCCTCGACCCGGCTCCCACGACAAACCGAAACCGCCGGATGGTCGATATGCCCTCCGCTGTAGAGCGAGGGCAGGTTCAGCCAGAGTCTGGGGCGAGAGAGTGCCCCGATGACAACGACATCGAAGAGTCCGTCGTCGCATTCCGCGGCGGGGGCTATTTTCATCCCAGCCCCGCAATATCGACCATTACCGGCCAATACCAAGGACGCGGGGCCCGAGTGAACCTCGCGCCCATCGACCCGAACCACAAGATCGGGCTGGGGATGGCGCGCAATCGCGCCCAGGGTTCCCAGGACAAACGACGAACGCGGTCCAAAGTGCTTGGCCCGGCGATTGACCGACTCCACGATCAAACCACTCAGGCCAAAGCTCGCCTCGTTGAGGAAATATCTCGTCTTATTCTGTCCGTTACCACCCCGGTACTCGATGCGCCCCGCGTCCACCCGCCGGCAGCCTCCGGAAGCCAACTGCTCGATAGCCTTTTCGGGCGCGTTGGAGATACCCAGCATACGCGCAAAATCACACCCCGAACCCAAGGGCAGGATTCCTATCTCCGCCTCCTCGCCAAGCCCCGCGGCCAGAAGACCGGTCACCACTTCGCTCACCGTTCCATCCCCGCCCCCGACGATCAAACGCTTAACCCCGGACCGGACCGCTTCCCGGGCGATGCGGGCGGCGTCCAGGGGCCCCCGGGTTCGCTCAATTTCCAGGCCCCCCATCACTTCGGCCAAGCGCCCGCGCAACCGGACTTCCAGGCGCCCGAGGATGCCGGACGCCCTGCCTGCGTGGGGATTCAGGATGGCCAGAGTGGCTGCGGGCACAGCGGGACAATAACCCGCACCCGTGAGCAGGACAGCGGTTTGCCTGCACTATAATCGCGCGATGAATAAGACCGGGCGAAAGTGGATGGGCTTCGTCGTTCTGGGCTTGTCCCTAGTTGCCATGGGTATTTTCGTACGCGATCGGTTGGGCATCGACCTCGACCCCGAGTCCATTCGCCAATGGGTGCTGTCCGCTGGCCCCATCGCACCGGTTCTATGCGTCGCAATGGTGGCCGGCAGGAGCGTCATCGGCCTGCCCTCCCAACTCGTTCTGATCGTTGCCGGCCTGAGCTTCGGAATATTCTGGGGAACCGTTTATGGGGCGCTGGGCCTCGAAATTTCGGGGCTTATTACCTTCCAACTCGCCCGGGTCGCCGGGCGCGAATCCGTCCATCGAAAAATTCCCGAGCGTCTGCGCCCAATCATCGCCCGTGCAGGAGAGCGACCTGGAGCC
>CAWVXN010000287.1:0-4626 GCA_963933695.1 uncultured Myxococcales bacterium
CGTTGGTGGGACTCAATTTCTCCGACAGCGCCGGATAGAACCAGCGTTTTGTTTTTTCATCGTCGAAGAATTCCCCACGGCCCTTGAAGGTAATCGCGCCCGTGGGCAAGTCTTTGGCAGCCCGGGGCGAATAGCCAGCGCTGCTGACGTTGACGGAAACCCTCGAGTCTCGACGAATGGCTTCGGCGCGATGTCTATGAGAGGCGAAAGTCAGCCAGATCTTTTGATCGTGCCAGAGAAAAGTGTGGGTTACGCCCACGGGCCAGCCGTCCTTTGTCGCCCACATGAGCACGCACTCATTGGAGTTGTTCATGAGTTGATCGACCTCACCGCCACTAAACGGATAGATCGAAACGATTTCGTGGTCGTGTGTTTGGGCCAACTCGTTCTCCTTTTTTGTCCGAACTAATATTTGTCCGAACTAATTTGTGTCCGGAGGAAGACTTTACCATGCAGTCGCGTATTGGCCGATGCCGACCTCGCCGCTTGGGATTGTTCCCTCAAGGAGCAGATTTGGGGCAGGGAAAGGGCGCTTGAGAGCGCCTACGCGGGCAGGTGGCAGTTGCGCTTTTGGAGTCGACATGGAAAACCGAGGGAGACTTTTCCCGATATACTCGCTGGCTCCAATAAAAGGAAATGTCTCAGCATGAATCAGCAGATCTGGCTATGACTTCGGCGGACCTCTCGAGCTCCGATTCGTCGCTGTCTTCCTCTCTCTCCTCCTCTTCTCCCTCTTCCTCGCCCTCTCCAGCACAGCAGCGAGCAACGCCGGGGGTGAGCCCGCGTCCAGGCGATGTCGATCTGTCCGATCCTAAAACCTTTTTCACGGGTGTGCCTCATGCTTATTTTCGCATGTTGCGCGAGGAAGAACCGGTGCATTGGCAAGAGGAATGCAAGGTTCCTGGTCTGCCAAAGGGCCCCGGGTACTGGGCGCTGACACGCTATGAGGATATTTCTTTCGTGTCGAAGAACTCGGACATATTCTCGTCCGAAGTGGCGGGATGCGTTCTGGGAGAAATCCCTCCGAAAGATCTTGAACTGCTGCGAGAGCAACTCATCCAGATGGACCCGCCGGGCCATACCGAGCTGCGTAAAGTCATGAACCCTCAATTCAAGCCCGGTACCGTCCGTGAGACAGAAGCGCAGACTCGAAAAATGGTATGCGAGACTCTCGATGCATTGGCACAGAAATCTGAATGCGACTTTGTCAATTCCATTTCGGCGCCAATCTCTCTTCGAGCACTCACTCATTTCTTGGGCGTTCCGGACAAGCATACGGGGAGGTTCTACAGATGGACGAATACAGTCATCGGTTCGGGTGAGCCGGGCTTTGCCCGGTTGTTCCGATCCCGCATCGCGATTCTTCAGATCTTTATCTATGCCGGATTCTTGGCGAGGCGTCGACGGAAAAAAACCGCAGGGGACGCGTACTCGAGCCTCGTCTCCGGAATTTACAAAGGCTTACCCCTCAAGAAAAACATGCTCGGGATGAACTTTTTCCTACTTCTCATCGCGGGCAACGAGACGACCCGGAATGCACTCTCCGGTGGGGTGCAGGCCTTGTGTGACCACCCCGAACAGTTTGAGAAATTGCGCAGAGATCCAAAGCTTTTGCCCCAGGCTGTCGAAGAAATGCTGCGTTGGGTGACTCCCGTTATGCAGTTCAGACGAACAGCGACCCGGGACACGAAAGTCGGTGGTCACTCGATCCGGAAGGGCGAGAAACTGGTGATGTACTACGGCGCCGCCAATCGTGATCCCAGGATATTTGAAAACCCCGAGACCTTTGATATCACCCGCAAGCCGAACCCCCATATTGCTTTTGGAACGGGCACGCATTTTTGCATGGGGAGCCATATGGCCAGGCTCGAGATGCGGGTCACCCTTGAAGAACTCCTGGCCCGATTTCCGAACTTGCACCTCAAGAGTCCCCCGGAACGCCTCCACTCCAACTTTATCAGCGGCATAAAGCGCATGCCGATCGAGTTGGCTTAGCGTCGCCAGAACCACGGGGCCAAGATCCGGTCGTTGGCTGGGTCCCTCAGCCCGACACGCAGGGTGCCTTTCCCGAATTAGTGCTCACCGAATGGCCTGGGGGAGGGCCATGTCGGATGGGATCCTTTCGGCTTACAACCTGCGTATCTGATGGGCAGCGCCCGTGCTGCCCTTGGTAACTCCGGAAACCTTGGCGTTGCGTGCTGAAGTGCGAGGATAGAGTGAAGAAAGCTTTGGTCCGGCAGCCGTGAGTCCGCCGTCCACCACTAGCTTTTCGCCTGTGACGAACAAAGAGTCATCACTGGCGAAATACAAGGCCGCTCCGGCGATGTGGTCCCCTTGGCCATAGTCCGGCCAGGGTTGGGCCTTGGCGAACTGGACCCGAGTACCCTCCGGGTCTCCACTTTCAGCAAGGGGCGTGGCAATGAAGCCTGGGCAGATGGTGTTTACCCTGATCAAATCCGGGGCTAGCTCCACCGCGGCAGACATGGTCAGATTGATCACTGCCGCCTTGGCAGCCGAGTAGACCAGGGGGCCACCGTCGCCACTCAAGCCGGCGATCGATGCGGTGTTGATGATGGATCCACCTGTGTTCTGTCGTCGCAAAATCCTCGCCGCATGCTTGATGCCGAGAAACACGCCCTTGGCCAGCACGTCAAAGGTATAGTCCCAATCCTCCACTGTGGTCTCGGTGAGGGGGCCGATGGCCCCTCCGACACCTGCGTTGTTGAAGACTACATCGAGCTGACCAAAGTGATTGACGGCATGATCCAGCATGGCGATCACATCTTCTTCCCTGGCCACGTCGGTACGAATAAAGGAGATCGAGTCGCTGAACCCGGCAGATTGCGCGCTCTTAACCGCGGCCCCGCCTGTCTCGCTGTTGTAGTCGGCAATTACGACCTGGGCGCCTTCGGCTAGAAAGCGCATAACGCTCGCCAGGCCCATGCCACTGGCACCACCGGTGATGACTGCAACCTTGTTCTTTAGCCTCATCTAAAACTCCTTGTTTCGTAGGAAGCGGACGCGATCAGTCTACCCGACGTGTGCCCCAAGAGCGGGCCATACGCCTGAGCCGAGGGCCGGCTTGAGGCCTTCTACATTGGATTCCTGAGCCTAATACCTGTACCAGGAATCGCTTTGTCGCTTCCGCCACCTCGCTCAGATTGAGTCGATGATCGCGTTCAGAGACGGGCTCGGTCGCATCGCAGCGGTCGCGCGATCGGTATCGGGTTGGTAGTAGCCGCCAATGTCCTGAGGAGAACCCTGCGCGGCATTTAGCTCGGCGAGGATTGTTTCTTCCTTTGCCGCGAGGGACTCGGCGATTGGGACGAAGCGTGCCGACAGTTCCTTGTCTTCATCCTGGGCCGCTACGGCAGCGGCCCAGTAGAGGGCGAGATAAAAATGGCTGCCACGATTGTCAAGTTCGTGAACTTTCCGCGACGGTGCTTTTCGGTTGAGAAGCAGCTGGGCGGTGGCTATTTCCAGGGTCTGGCCCAGGAGTCGGGCGGCGTCATTGCTGTAGTTTTCACCGAGATGCTCTAGGGAGGCCGCGAGCGCAAGGAATTCGCCGAGAGAATCCCACCGCAAATGGCCTTCTTCTTGAAACTGCTGGACATGCTTGGGCGCCGAACCACCAGCACCGGTTTCGAAAAGCCCCCCGCCGTTCATAAGCGGAACGATGGAGAGCATCTTTGCGCTTGTTCCGATCTCGAGGATAGGAAAGAGGTCGGTTAGATAATCTCGGAGCACGTTGCCCGTCACCGATATGGTGTTCTCACCCTTGCGAATTCGTTCGAGGGAAATCCGCATCGCGTCGACCGGCTTGAGGATTCGGATGTCGAGTTCCCCGGTGTCGTAGTCGGCCAGATAGGTCTCGACTTTTTCGATCAACTGGTTGTCGTGAGCGCGATCTGCATCGAGCCAGAAGATCGTCGGCCAGCCCGTCGCAGACGCACGAGTCACAGCGAGCTTGACCCAATCCCTGACTGCGAGATCTTTGACTTGGCAGGCGCGCCAGATGTCTCCGGCATCGACCTCGTGCTCAATGAGAATCTTTCCTGCGGCATCGACAATGCGAACGACCCCGTCGGATTGGATCTCGAAAGTTTTGTCGTGTGAGCCGTATTCCTCGGCCTTCTGGGCCATGAGTCCAACGTTGGGAACAGTCCCCATTGTCGCTGGATCGAACGCGCCATGCTGCTGGCAGTCCTCGATTACCGCCTGGTAAATTCCGGCATAGCTGCTGTCGGGAATGACTGCTTTGCAGTCTTGAAGGTCACCTTCCGGGTTCCACATTCCGCCGGAGTCGCGGATCATCGGTGGCATCGAGGCGTCGATGATGATGTCCGAGGGCACGTGCAGGTTTGTGATTCCCTTGTCGGAATTGACCATTGCCATAGGGGGCCCCGCGGCATAGCAGGCTTCGATGTCGGCTTCGATCGCCTTGCGTTCGTTGTCGGGGAGTTCGGCGATCTTTGCGATCAGGTCGCCAAATCCGTTCTTCGCGTCGACGCCAAGCTTTACCAAGGTTGCATCGTGCTTCGTGAAGACGTCGGAAAAGAAGGCACGCACGGCATGGCCGAAGATGATCGGGTCTGAGACCTTCATCATTGTGGCCTTCAAGTGAAG
>CAWVXN010000288.1:0-4626 GCA_963933695.1 uncultured Myxococcales bacterium
CCACCCAAAGCAGGCCAGCGGCCTCCAGCCAAAACGGGCCAGCGGCCTCGGCCGAGCCCTCAACTGCCCGGCCCTCAACTGCCCAGCCCTTCTCTGGCCGTGGCCCCACCGCCTACACCTGGGCGGATCTCTCGGCACGCGGACGCAACGCCCTGAGCGTCGGAAATTACGCCGCCGCCGAAAGCGCCTTCCTCTCGGCCCTGGCCCAAACCGACGCCTTCGAGAGCCACGACGTGCGCGTCAAGACCTCCCTGCTGAACCTCGTCCACCTGACCCAGGCCCTGGACTCCGCCGAACAGTACGATCAGGCCGAGGCGCTCATCCAGGTGCTCATCGATCAGGAGCGTGCCGAGCGAAGGCTCGACTTCGATGTGGCGGGCCCCCTGATGCTCAGCATGGCCCAACGCCTACTCGACCAGGGTGACAGCGTCGACGCCGCGCGCATGGCCCACGCGGCCTTGGAACTCAACGGCGCTTCGGATCCCATGAACGCCCAACTGCGCTGGCAGGTCGAAGAGATCATGTGGCCCGTGGTGCCCGAGGCCGCAGCCGAGTAGTCGGACGCCGGCGCCGAGCCCTTCAGCCGATCCGGACCCGCACCCCACGAAAAGCGTCGCCTTCGGGAAACGCCTTGCGCCGGGGGAAATCGGGGCCGGGGCCCGCGTCCTCGACATCCGTCAACCTCACCCCGGCTCGCCCGGCCGCACGCCCCACCAGATCGGCCACTGAGCCCCGAGCCCGACGCGAATTGCGGCAGACCAGGAGCCACCCTCCCGGCCGCAGCCGGCCCAAGGCCTCGACCACCAAGGGCTCGAGATCGCGCTGCACCGACCAGAATCGCCTCCCCGCCGCCGCCGCCGTGGGTGGATCCAAAACGATTCCGTCGAAGCGCTCGCGCTTCGGCAGGGTTGCGAGATAGCGCCGCCCATCGTGGCGCACCGACACGTGGCGTCCCGGGTCGACCCCGAGATCGGCATTCAGCGCCAGGTGATCGCCGAGCCAGGCCAAATAGGCGCCCGAGAGATCGACGCTGACCACGCGCTGTGCCCCGGCGGCGAGCAACCCAACGCTGAAGGCCCCGGTATGCGCGAAGAGATTGAGCCAGTCGCCTCCGGCTCCGGCGAACTCCGCCAGGCACGCGCGATTTTCGCGTTGATCGAGAAAGAGCCCGGTCCCGGGGCGCGGACGCCCCGGCTCGCCCAGACCCAGGTCCACCCGAAAACGCAATCCGCCTTCGTGTACCCCCAGGCGCCCTCGTTCGTCGAGATTTTTCGCCAGCCAGTCCTGGGTCGGAGGCGAGCGCCAGGCCACCCGAGGTCCTTGGCCGCGATCGGCCGCGGGCAGGTGGTGAACTTCAACCACCTCGCCGGGACCGCCGGGCCAATCCGATGCGCCCAACACCGCCTCGACCACGGGCTCCACCAGGGAAACACCGGAGCGACCACTCACGAGCACCCGCAGAACCGGGCCCAGGCGATCCACGTGCAAGCCCGGCAACCCGTCCGCCTCCCCATGGATCAGCCGCAGGGCGTCGGTGTGTGGACGGCCGTCCACCTCAAGCCGAGCGCTGCCCCGGCGCGCGAGGCCTCGTCGGTGCGCCAAGGCACGGCTCACGCGAGCAGCCACCTCGGCCCTGTCGTCCAAGACCTCGGTCCCGGGCCGCGCCCAGATGCGCGCGGCGATGGGCCCCGGCCCCTCGACCCGGGCCAAACCGAGTTTGCTGCCGTCGGGTCCAACCACTTCCACCCGGGAACCCGGGGGCCAAGCCGAGGGATCGTCACTCTCGTCATCGGGGAGAATCCACGGGTGACCCTGACCGAGCACCCGGGCCGTAGCCCGGGAGACGCGATAAACGCGATCGGCGCGATCCACGCGTGGCTTTCCGGTCACCATGGCGCCCAGCATACCCAAGGTGATTAAAACCGACTCAGCCCCCTGGAAATACCTGGGACTGGGTTAGTTTCCCGGCCCCAGCCGACCCGCCGTCAGCCCCCTGGGCGGACTACACCCAAGAGACCCAAGAGCCGAGAAACGCTGTTGAACGCTTCGCTTCCCAGATCCGTGCAATTGCCCGCCACCATCGGGGCCCTCGCCGCACGCTTGGAGCAAGCCGGGTTTGGCGCGTGGTGGGTGGGCGAGAGTCTCCACGACGCGCTGCGGGGCCAAGCTCCCCGACAGTGGTCCCTAGCCACCGAGGCGCCCCCGGACGCCATTGCCCGGTTGCTCCCCACCGCGGTTCCCACCCGCCCGAATGGCCTGGCCTTCGTGGTGCCCTCGGCGGCGGGTCCCGTGGACCTCGCCCCCCTGACCGGGCGCGAGGGCATCGCGGAAGACCTGCTGGGACGCGGCTTCAGCGTCCTGGCCATGGCGTGGCGCGGGGCCACAAGCAGCCTGGAGGATCCCCACGGAGGAAGCGCGGACCTGGTCCAGGGGCGACTGCGCGCGGTGACCACGCCCCGAGCGTGCCTGACCCAAGCCCCCCTGCGAAGCCTTCAGGCCGCCCGCCTAGTGGCGCAACACGGCTACTGCCTGGACCCCGATCTCGAGGCACAGATGCCCGCCGCGTGGCGGGAGTCGGGAAACACCGCGAACCCATTGGACCTGCGCCGCGAGATCTCCGGGCTTTTCAGGAGCCCGCGCCCGGGCGCCGGCATCGACTTGCTCCGCAGAACTCGCATCGCCACTTCCCTCGGCTTTGAAACCGGTGACGACTGCGCCCGCCTCCTGGATGAGCTGCCCGCGGACCCAGCCCTGCGCTGGGCGATCTGTTTGCGCGGCAGTTCGGACGGCCACCGCTGCCTGCAACGCCTGCGGGTCCCAGCCGAGTTCGCCGCCCGGATTCGACTCTTCCTGCGCCACCACCCCGTCGACGAAACCACCAAGCTTCGCCGGCGTCTCTCGGTACGCCGGCTACGCGCTCGCGTGGAGAGCCGGGATATCGACCTGCTCTTCGCCCTGCGCGAGGCCGAGATCCAAGACCTTGGGGAGGCGAACGAAATTCGCGAAAACCTGACCCTGCTGCGCTTGGCCCTGGCCCGGGAGCAAGACGAAGCGGTGGCCCCCCTCGCCCTGGACGCTGCCGCGGTGATGAACGCGATCGGCACCGAGACCGGGCCGCGGATCGGCCAGGCCCTGGCCTTCCTACGCCGGCGAATCGCCGAAGACCCGGCCTGCAACGAGCCCCAGCCACTGCTGAAGTTCCTGGCAAAGTGGTCTGCGGAAAACCCGCCCCCCCTGCCCTGTGAGGATGCCCGCCCCTGAACCCCGAGCCGGGCTCCTCCGAACCGGCGCGTTACCGGCACCCGGCCGGGCGCGCCCAGCCCGCTCAGCGGTAGACTCTCCCGCCATGAAGGCCACCCCCGCATGAAGGCTATCCAGGCTCTCTTCGAAGCCATGCAAGCCTCGGCCTCCCGGGCCTCCTGGTCCCGGGGTGTGGAACTCGTGCGCGCCAACGCGGTCAGTGGCGAGCGCGCCGAAACCAACGAGATCGTCCTGCGGGTCTCCACCCGCCAGGGCCTCAAGGCCCCCGTCGTCACGCTCTACCCCGACGATGAGGACTGGGAGTGCACCTGCTCGGGGGAAGAGGATCCGTGTGAGCACGCCACGGCGGCCGTGATCGCCCTGCGAAAAGCCCGCAAGGAGGGCTTGGCCCTGCCCCCGGCCGCCGAGCAAACCGGCCGACTCCGCTACCGCTTCGACAGCCAGGTCCAGAGCGGTTTATCCCTGATCCGAGAAGTGCTGACCGGCGACCGGGTGCTGCCTCTCGAACACAGCCTGACGGCCCTGGCCGCGGGCCGGGTAAGGGGGCCAAAATTCGACGCCGATGCCCGGGACATGAACGTGGAACGGATCCTCGCCAACTACCGCCAGTCCGTCCTGCCCCGGGAGGCCATGGCACAAATCCTCGATGCCCTCGACGGGTCCAAGCGGGTGGCCCTCGATCGCGAACCGGTCTCGGTCTCCTCCGAACGGGTTCTCCCCATCGCCCGGGTCGTGGACGCACCCGGCGGCGTGCGTCTCTTCGTCGAGCAGGACCCCACGGTCACGCGCAGCTTCGGGAGCGGAGTGGTACTCGCCGGAAATACACTGCGCGCCCTGGGTGACCCGCGGCTGAATGGACGCGAGCGCGAGCAGTTGCCCCGGGGCCAGTTTTTCCCCAACGATCAGCTCGGGGAGTTGGTGAGCGAGGTGCTTCCGGGCCTCGAGGAGAGACTCCCCCTCGACATACAGACCACTCGCCTGCCCACCACCCAGCGGGGCGATCCGCCGCGCATTCAAATCGTCACGAGCCGGGAGGGCAACGCCCTCATGGTCCTGCCCACTCTGGTCTATGGCAACCCGCCCAACGCCCGGGTGGATGCGGGCCGATTGGTGCATATCCAGGGCCCCCTACCCGTGCGTGATGGAGCCGCCGAGCGAGCCGAGGTCGTGGGCCTGGAACGCGGGTTGGGGCTCAGGCCCGGACGCCGCATCGAGTTCACCGGCCCCGATGCCATCGCGTTTGCCGACCGCCTGGGCGCCTGGTCCGGCGAACTCGTGGGCCAGGGACACCGGGACTTCTTCCAGGCACCGGCTCTCGAACCCGCAGTGCACGTTCGAGGAGACGCTCTCGACGTCAGCTTTTCC
>CAWVXN010000289.1:0-4624 GCA_963933695.1 uncultured Myxococcales bacterium
TCGTATAAACCAAAGGACCCGTAATATCCGATGGCCATGCAGATCATTGCCTGCATACCTGGGCGCTTGACCAGCCTCCGCAAAACGCGCTTTCGATGGGGGAGGACGCCAGTCTCAATCTTGATTCGCCCAATCAGCGGGATGCAAGCAGCGACCACGCTGAGAGAAAGTAGAAATACTGCGCTCAACCCAGCGAACCCGAAGATGATTGACCCGAGTAGTGGACCAATAAGGAATCCGGTCATCTGGGCGGCGCCCAACTTTCCGAGGGCAGCACCGGCATCGGCCCCCGCCATCACGATCACGGTGCGCCGTGCAGCAGGGAGAAAAGTGCCATGGCCCAAGCCAAGCAGTAGTCGCCCGGAAACGAACTGCCAGAGCGAGTCCGCCTGGGCCAGCACGACCAAGGATAGGGCAGCCATCACTAATCCGAAGATCATCATCACACGTGCATGCCCGCGGTCGGCCAGGCGTGCGAGTCCAATCTGGGCGATGACTGCGGTGACGAATCCCGAGCCACCGATCAGGCCAATACCGAACGGATCGATGCCAAACTGAGAGCGAATCTCGGCCAGTAGCGCCAGGATCGACCCCAAGTTCGCGTCCAGAACGGCCGTGATGAAAAAGATCGACAGGTGTTGGGCGGGGAACCTCGGCTTTGTTCGGGGAGCGACGTCATCGGGATTCGTCATGGACACTCTTTGGGCCTCGGGAAGCTTGCATGGCAAGCGTTTCGACATTGCCCTTGTGGTCGGCTTGTGGTGGGAACGACTAATGCGGTTGCCCGTCAATACCAGAATCGCCGCGATCGAGGGGGGCCCGAGGAAGGGCAGTAGAATACGCCCGGTTAGAAGGTCGAGTCAGTGGGGAAATAGGATATTCAAGCTCGACTCTGGCACAACGTCCGAGTAGGGGTGTGATAGTAAGCCCCTCACGGCAGCCCAGTGGCGGAACTCCGTCAAGTCGGGAGGTGACGTCGTGGGGCGACTCCGCCTGGGGGGCAGGGTCTCCGAAATACATCACTTTTCACTGGCCGCGGGTTCGGCGGAGTGTGATCTTCGCCACCGATGTTGACAGTGTCGAGAGGGACGGTGGAAAACAGGACGACAGATCGCGTAGGCAAGTACTTCGCGCGCAAGCGCGTGGCGACGACTCTGATCTGCGGTCTCCTGTCACTTGGGGGTGTAGCCATTCTCTCCGCCGCCGCCCCCCCGGCGGCCGGAGCGGCTTCTCGCATCGTCGGGTATTACCCGGGTTGGGGCATCTACGATCGCGGCTTCGAGATCGCCGACCTTCCCGGTGAAAAGCTGACCCACGTCAATTATGCCTTCGCCAACCTAGTCGGCGGCCAATGCGCACTCGGCGACCCCTGGGCCGATATCGAGCGACACTTGCCCGGCGACCCCTGGTCGGGCCCAGGCTCAGATGCTCCGTACTTTGGCAACTTCCGCCAGCTCGACCTCTTGAAGGAGCGACACCCCGACCTCAAGACCCTGATCTCTGTCGGCGGCTGGACCTGGTCAGGGAACTTCTCGGACGCGGCGCTCACGCCGGCGTCCCGGGCGCATTTCGCGACGGGCTGTGCCGACTTTATGGAGACCTACGGATTCGATGGCATTGACATCGATTGGGAATATCCAGGAGGTGGCGGCCTCGCCTCGAACACCGCACGCCCGGAAGACACACAGAACTTCACGCTCCTCTTACAGGCGGTGCGGAGCGAACTAGACACACGTGGCTCTCTGAGCGGTCGTCAGTACCTATTGACCATTGCCGCCCCCGCCGGCGCGGAAAAGATCGCGAATCTCGAGGTCGAACAGATCCACCCCCTTCTCGACTTCATCAACGTCATGACCTACGACCTTAACGGCTCCTGGAGCCCCGTCTCCAACTTCAACGCGCCACTCTATCCAGCACCCGGGGACCCGACGGTCACCCCCGGCAACAACGCAGACGCGGCGATTCAGAATTACCTCGGGAAGGGCGTTCCGGCCGACAAGCTGGTGCTCGGCGTCCCGTTCTACGGCCGCGCTGTGCAGGGTGTGGCGAACGTCAACGGTGGCCTCTTCCAGACCTACACGGGGACGCCCCTGGGCACCTGGGACACCGGCGCCACCGGCGCCACGGGAATGTTCGACTACGCCGACATCGCGGCGAACTACCTGGGCCAGCCCGGCATCGTTTTGCATCGGGATGCCGACGCCGGCGTCCCTTGGCTGTATGACCCGACCAACGGCCTATTTCTGAGCTACGACGACCCCGCCTCCCTCGCTCTCAAGAAGCAATACGTCATCACGAATGAGCTCGGTGGCGTGATGATCTGGGAGATGTCGAGCGATCTGAACGATCAGCTTCTCGACGCGGTGATCCCGGGCGAGCCCGGCCCCACCGTTCCGGCGCTGGGTCCCGCCGGGGTGGGCATCCTTGCTGCGCTATTCGGATGGACCGCCATACACCGGCGCGCGGGCGTCCGGACGAGGCCGGTCGCCTCCGAGGATCAGCCATCAGTCGGATCGGGCAATTGTAAGCTCATGCGCCGCTCGCCCTGAAACCAGCGGCAGGTCGAGATAGGTCTTGATGCCGGGCTGGGCTTCGATCACATAAGGAATCGCGCTCACGTTGTGAATGGCCGTGGCGACTATTCCGGGGTTGCGAATAAGACCCGCTTCGACCGACTCGGGATGCCATCCGTGAAAGCTCACCCTGGAGTTCGGATCACCCTGGACTTCGACCTCGAATCGTTCCCCTTCGGGTCCGAAGCTCCACGCCGGCTCGATATTTTCCTGGCCCATGAACCAGTTGGTGCGAACTGTGATCACGACCTTGCCGCGTACCGTACCCTCCCAGGTGAATTTTTGGGCGGCGACCAGCCCCGGTTCGATGATGCCGATCGGCGAATCGATCGGCTTCGTGGCAACAGCGACTTCGTGATGTGCGCGCTTTCTTTCGTCGAGGGCAAAGCCGAGGGTATCGGCGACCATGTCGATGGATTCCAGGAAGCCCCCGCCCATGACGTCGAGCATCGGGCTCTTCGCTGCTTCTTCCGGGGTCTTTCCGAAGAGCATGATTTCGCCGACTACGTAGGGCGCCGCGTAGGTACGGATATCTGAGAACTCCTCCGCGCGAACATGGGTGATATTTCGGGAAAGCGCCGAGATCATGAGCGGGAACCGTTCAGTGATGCCACCGGGATGGATGCCCGTACCGTGGAGCGTCACGCCACCCCTCTGACAAGCGGCCTCCAGGTCGGAAACGTCGCGCTTGCCCGGGTAGAAATAGCCGAGAGGCGTCACGATATTCTTTCCCGAATCGAGGATACGAACGATCTCTTTTCGATTCGCCATGATGGGTGAGTACATGACACAGTCCGCATCGAGGGCAAGCAGTTCCTCGACGTTGTCGGTCGTCGTGACACCCATTCGTTCCAATCCGCAGAGCTCGCCGGCGTCCTTTCCAACCTTTTCGGCACTATGCACCCAGCATCCTACGAGTTCGAGATCAGGATGAGAGGCGATGCCTTCGATGGAGGCACGTCCGACTCCTCCGGTTGCCCACTGGATCACTTTGTAAGTCATTTCAATTCCCCTCTCGGTCCCTTTGAGCCTATGGTACGAAGACATAACCCATGTTGAATCCTCAGTGCTTGCAAGAATAAGCCTGTTTTCTCGGCTTCGTCCAACCGGACTGTCGCGTCAGTGATTGAAAGTGTTCGGTAGGGTCCGGTCGCGCGTATCCATCTCGTAAGTGAAATTTCTGTTTACATTTCCGAGGCCCCAAGCGCGCCGACTCTTTGTCCGGGTTTGCTCGAATGGCCGCTCTGGGATGCCATCACTTTCCGGAAAGGGCAGCCTTCGGGCTTGGATTCAGGAAAATCTTGCTGGTCTATACATGATTTCCGCCAATCGGGATATTCGGAGGGGGCTTAGCTCCTTGGACGGGCTCGTTGGGGTTTTCATCTCGTCTGGCGTCCGGTACACATAGAGGCGTGCTGATTGTCATTTCGCCCGCCAAATCGCTCGACTATGAATCCCCCCTTCCTACGGGGAAGCATTCAAAGCCGCGCCTGCTGAAAGAGTCCCAGGCGCTGGTCGCTGTAATGGCCCGCAAGTCGGCGACGGACATATCCAAGCTCATGGGAGTGTCCCCATCGCTGGGTCAACTGAATCATCGGCGTTTTCAGGAATGGGAAATCCCGTTTACCACCGGCAATGCCCGCCCGGCGCTGGCCGCGTTTACCGGAGATGTCTATCTCGGCATGGAGGCGCGGGAGACATTTTCTGAGCGCGATTATACCCACGCGCAAAAAACGCTTCGGATCCTCTCTGGACTGTATGGCGTGTTGCGACCTCTCGACCTGATGCAGGCGTACCGGCTTGAGATGGGTACTTCGCTGGCCAATGAGAGAGGCAAGAATTTGTATGCTTTTTGGGGGGATCAGATCACCAAGAGCCTGAATGCCGACCTCGAGAAAAGTCCGGGTACGAAGTCCCTGATCAACCTGGCCTCCAACGAATATTTTAACTCGGTGAAGGCGGATAAAATCAAAGGCCGTATTGTGACGCCCAAATTCCTCGACTCGAAAAATGGCGGCCCGTACAAGATCGTCAGCTTCTTTGCCAAGCGC
>CAWVXN010000290.1:0-4603 GCA_963933695.1 uncultured Myxococcales bacterium
TATGAATATTCTCTGGATAGCGTAAGCTCGCCGGATCGATGTGGTTCAGCCCCATGGTGAAGAAAGGCTTTCCGTCCGGCTTGATGAGCCACCAATGATCCTTGCGCCGTCCAAGAGTGAAGAATCCCTTGGGCTCGATCTGGGTGGTCTTAACTCTGGCAGCCGTGGCCCGTGGCGTCAATCGCGCCATCGTCAAACCTGCGCTCAACGCCAGGCTCCGTTGCAGAAATCCTCTTCGATCTACTTTATCCCTTAATCGCATCTCACGCTCATCCTACTCTCCGCCGTTCAATAGGAATGCCAGCAAATCCCGAATCTCGCTGGCGGACATGTTGTGGATCAAGGCGGGCGGCATCAGGGATACCGGAATCTCCTCGCGCCTGACCACGTCCATCTTGCGAATCTTAAATTTCTTGCCGTCTGTTCCCACGTATGCCTGAGCCGCGCCTTCCTTCCCGAGAATGAAACCCAGATAAGATCCTCCATCTTTGGTGGTGATATGTTGGGGGCGGAAATACGGGGCGACCTCCGCGTTGGGGTCGAGGATATGCGTCAGCAGCCAGGTCCGATCAATTCCGCCCTGCTTGTGCAGTGAGGTCAGGTCAGGCCCCACTTCGAGACCACGGCCGTCAAACAAATGACAGCGGTGACACGTGCCTAGCCTTGAATGAAAGAACAGTCGGCGGCCGAGGGAAGTGTCCGGTTTACCTGGCGCCTCCGCAACAAGCCTTACCCAGGCCGGCACATCATCCAACTCCGGTTTCGCCGGCAGTTCACGCCATACCACTCCCCCGGAAGCCAAAGTGCGGGCGGCTTCAGCTGTCACAATGGCGTTTTTGGCGCCGGCCAATTTTTCCAGAAGCCCGACGTGTTCTTCCGCAAAGTCTGCAAGGCCCGCGATGGCGTCAGCGCGCAAAACAGGAGGCAGGGATGCGTTGGTAGCCAGAGAGGCCAGCGCTGGACCGCGCTTTTCGTTCGGGTGAAGCGCGAGCGATCTGATCGCTTCCCGGCGGATCATCACTTTGGCGGACTTTGCCAATCCGGCGAGCTTCTCGACCGTGAGGCCCGGATGATTGACGGCCACGCTTTGCAACGCGAGCGCTCGAAGCCGCGCCGGTTTTGTGGAATCGAGGGCGAGACTTAGCAAGGTCTTGGCCGGAGAGAATTCACCTTTAAGTCCGCCACTCACTTCAGCCATCGCGGCGACCACAGCGAGCAGATCCCGACGCTTGAGATCAGCGCGATCGAACTGACGATCGAGGTCACCCTGGTATTGTTTCAGGCCCTCATCGGCAATCCACTTCACCCCAACGTACCGAACATCCTCTGAGGCATCTGCGAGCAGTTCCGGAATGATGGAGGCTTCCTTTTTGGGATCGACACGCTTCAGCGCCACTGCGTAGTTCGCGCGGGCAAGAGGATTCGAATCGGCTTTCCAATCGTGCGCTTTGAGTATCGCGGGATTCTGCGCAAGCACATCGATTGCAGCGGTCCATACGTATGGGTCAGCGCTGCCGAGCTTTTCGAGAGCCAGTTCAGGCAGCAGCGACGGTTTGGACTTGCGAGGGTGGGGCGCCTGGGCAATTGGCTCCTTGAAGGTAACTTTCCAGATCTTTCCGTGGCCATGCACCGGATAGGAAAGCTTCACCCAATCGGTAAAGTAGAGAGCCCTTCCATCCGGCGAATACGAAAAATGAACCGGGCGAAAATTATCCGAGCCACTGATGAAGGGTTCACGACTGGCTTCGAAAGAGGCGCCCTTTTTTGTGAGCGGGTGCAGGTCCACCCGGTTGTCCGTCCATGAGGCAGAAAGAAGTTTCCCGGGGCCAAATGGAATCACTCCGCAGGCTGCTTCTCCCAGCGTCCCAATCATGCCGAGGGTCCCAGGAATCTCTCCATACCAACTCAC
The DNA here is from genome assembly GCA_963933695.1 of uncultured Myxococcales bacterium. Classification (GTDB taxonomy): domain Bacteria; phylum Myxococcota_A; class UBA9160; order UBA9160; family UBA4427; genus JAZXM01. Next base: position 1,910 of record CAWVXN010000290.1, read on the forward strand.
GAGTGGATGACGACCAGAGCGACCGTAGCGATACTCAAAGCCAAAGTCCGCGCCCGGAACGATGTGGAGAAGACGATTCGGAGGTGTGCTGCTTGGATCGTTGTCGGTGGAGAAGAGATTGCCATCCAGATCGTAGGCCATGCCAAACGCATTCCAGTGACCCGTGGTGATGCGCTTCAACTGAGAGCCATCCGTTTTGCAATGGTAGGTTGATCCTCCCTCCGCTCCGCCGGAATATTCGACTCCGTCGGAACCGACAAAGGTGTAGTTCTCACCCAGGTTTTCACCAAACCCGAACGAAAGCCAATCAGGATTGCCTGGATCAATCGCCAGTCCTCCCACGCCATTGTGTGGGTAGTCGCCCTGCGTTTTACATTGAATCAGGACTTCGGGATCGCCGTTCGCCCTGGCTTCGGTGGCCGCGTCTGGAAATCGCCCAATGAACCAGCGGGTCGAGACGTAGAGATGCCCATCAGGACCAAACAGAAGATCCGTGCTGTAAACATGCCCTTCGTAGAAGACAGATCGCTTGTCCGAAACGCCATCGCCATCGGTGTCTTCGAAAACCAAAATACGATCCTTTTTCGGCCCTTGATAGTCCTTCGTGCGCTTATGCGTGTGGTTTTCCTGGACAAAGACCCGGCCATCCGGCGCGACTGCAATCCCGATGGGAGTCACGATGTCAGGGTTCTCAGCAAAGAGGGTGATCTCTGCAATGTTGGGATGATGCGCAACCGGCGCTGGAACAGGCCCATCAGTGGCATGACCCGCCACGGCAAAGCCGATTACCCCCAGGATCCAAGTGGACCGTATGGACTTGAAATGGTTTCTCATTATTTCAAAAATTCTCTTTGGAATGCCTTATCTCATTTGAAAAGTTTTCTCAGCGGCTCATCGACAATCATGGCTTCCGGAAAGTCAGCCGCTTGTTCTCCTCCCTGACCGTGAACACCTCTACTGCGAAGGCGCTTGTTCTGTTGGTTGCCGCGAGGGGGATTTATCGGGATATTCATACCGCCCAGTTCATCCATCATCTCGTAGAGGCGCTTCTGCATCGCAGTTTTTGTTTTCGCGAATGACCGGTCGTGAATCAGGTTCTTTTGTTCCATCGGATCGGCCTGGATGTCGAACAACTCATCCGTATCCCAGACACCGTAGTAAGTCGTGTATTTGTATTGATCGCCTCGGAGGGAGAAATGGGTCGGCGTCTGCGGATAATTCTGCTCCCAGTAGTAGACATAGAGAAAGTAGTCGCGCCACGGGATCGCCTCGCCTCGCGCCAGGGGAAGAAAGCTCTGCCCGTCCAAGTGCGGCGGCTTTCGCAGCCCCATCGTTTCCATCACCGTGGGCGCGATGTCGATGTTGGCGACCACCTTTTCCACGACCGATCCCGCTTTGATCAGGTCGGGGCATTGCATCAGCATGGGGACCCGGCTGGAGGTTTCGTAGGCGACGCGTTTATCGATCAGGCCGTGCTCGCCGAACATGTAGCCGTTGTCTCCCATGTAGATGACCAATGTCTCGTCGTGAATCCCCATCTTCTTCAGTTGCTCCGTGACCGCGCCAATGCTGTCATCGACGGAACGCAATGCCTCGCAGTAGCTCTTGTAGAAGGCCTCGGCGGTGGAACCGGTGTGCAAAGGAAAATCCATGCCGTGCCAGCTGTTGCGTTGGTCGAGCAGCCAACGCGGCCGGTTGGCGTAATTGTTCGTCTGCAGGGCGCTGGAATCCGGCAGTGTAAAGGGCTCATCGGCCAGCGAGCCTTTGTGTTTGGGCTCGGGCGTGAATGGGCCGTGCACGGCCTTGTGGGACAGGTAGAGGAAGAAGGGCTTTCCCCGGTCCGTCTGCTGCTCGAGGAAATCCACGGCATACTTCGTGAGCAGCGTCGTGATGTAGCCATCTTGCTTCACCCGCTTGCCGTTCACATTGATGGTGTAGCCTTCGCTGGGCGGATAGTAATTCCCCTGACCTTTGAAGCTGATCCAATAATCGAAGCCTGGTCGAGGGTTGTCGTTGGCATGCCCCATATGCCACTTGCCGACGAACCCTGTGTTGTAACCCGCCTTTTGCAGATACTGAGGGAAGAACAGTGTTCCATCAGGAACCGCCCGCTGGTTGTCGATCACGCGGTGGCGGAAGGTGTAGAGCCCCGTGAGAATGGACGCCCGGCTTGGCGAGCAAAGTGAGGTGGTGACGAAGGCGTTCTTGAGGTGGACCCCGTTCTTTGCCATCGCATCCATATGCGGCGTCTTCGCGAAGGGATGCCCCATGAAACTCATTGCATCGTAACGATGATCGTCCGAGAGAATGAAAACCACATTACGCGGTTTGGCGTTGGAGACCTTTTCGGGGACGACCTCAGTTGGAACCGGGATTACGCTTGCTGGCGCCGCGCCAGCAAGCAGCGCGATGCCAATGATTGGGATGATGACTTTGTTCATTTACGTTTGTTGGAATAGATGTTCTTGAGAGATCCGGATTTCTCGTGCCATTGGACCGCCTGTTCGTTGGCGGCCTTTGCATGCGCTAGGGCTTCATTGATGGGCTTGCCGAAGGGATCGAAGTAACCGGTCTGTTGTTTTCCGCTTATGGCAGCAACACTTAGCGCATCATCTGCTTGTGGATTACTTGACTCACCCCACCAGAAACACGGCTGCGATTGTTGTGAGTAGAAGGTGTTTCATGGGTTGCAAC
>CAWVXN010000291.1:0-4591 GCA_963933695.1 uncultured Myxococcales bacterium
CAAATGTACTGATTCATTGGAAAGGATTGCGAAACGACGAAGACGTCCAAACCCACCTCTCTGATCGCTGTCGCGAAATCGCAGCAGAGTTCCCGGAAACCCAACGCTACGAGCTCAGCATCGAGGCCAGCCACCGAAAAATTCAGTGTCACGGTCATGTCAACGGAAAAAAGACCCAAGTCGCAGCCCACGCCCAAGACCTCCCCACTCCGCGCCAGGCCGCCGATTTGGTCCTCGACAAACTGCATCGCGAACTCCGAAGGGAACACGACAAGCGGGTATTCGGACACCGACGCAGAGCCCGACGAGATCCGTCGAAGCGAATCCTGCAATAATCCGACACCACAAGTCCCGACTTACAAGCGCCAGTTACAGGCGCCAGTTACAAGCCCTGCTAACAAGCCCTACTCACAAGCACAGGCCCTACTCAGCGGCCCACTGACTCCCTCCCTCGACAACCGCGATCTTCGCGGTCGCGACGAGCCGGAGACCGGCTCAACTGTTCGAGCGTCTAGGGGGCTGGGTTCGCCGGCGAGCCTTGGGCCTCGGCCAGAGCGCGGCCCGTGGCCGAGTCGGGGTTCGCCGCCAGGGACGAAGGCGTTCCCTCAGCAACGAGGCGACCACCCTCGGGACCGCCTCCCGGTCCTAGATCAATGACCCAGTCCGCCCGGCGAATGACGTCGAGATCGTGCTCAACGACCAATACGCTTCCGCCCGCGGCGATCAATTCGTCCAAGCAGGTCATCAGAACCTGAACATCCGCTGCATGCAACCCGGTGGTGGGTTCGTCCAAAACGTAGAGAATCCCCCGGGCTGGCTCGGCGAGAGCAAGGGCCAATCTCACCCTCTGATGCTCCCCCCCGGACAGGGTCGAGAGCGGCTGACCCAATGTCAGGTACCCGAGCCCAACCCGCTGAAAGGGTTCGAGCTTGGATTTGATGCGGGCTTGCTCGGCGAAAACATCCAGAGCCTCTTCGATGGTCAGTCCAAGGACATCGACAATGGAACGACCGTCCAACTTGATCCCCAAGGCGTCCCGGCGATAGCGCAGTCCGCCGCAGGCATCGCACGGCGCGTGCACATCATCGAGAAATTGCATGTCGATGACCGTTTCCCCCGACCCCTCACAGACATCACACCGACCGCCGGGCACGTTGAAGGAAAACCAGCCGGGCCCCGCCCCAAGCGCACGGGCTTCCCGGGTTGCGGCAAAGCGCTGACGAATCCCGTCGAAGGCTTTGGAGACCGTCGCGGGGTTTGAACGCGGGCTGCGAACCGCTGGGGTCTGATCCACCACGACAACACCCGCGATATCCTCTTGGCCCTCGATCCGATCGCAGTCCCCGGGCGCATCGCGACCCCGGCGCAGGGGCAACAGGTTCCCCACTAGGACGGCATCCACAAGGCTCGACTTACCCGCACCCGAGACCCCGGCAATCACCACCAGCCGTCCCAGCGGGATCTCCACGGTGAGATCCTGAAGGTTCCGCTCCCGGGCGCCCACGATCCGAAGCCGGCCCAACGAGCTTTTCCGCGCGCGGCGCACGCCACCCCCAAGTTCGCCGCGCAACAAACGCCCCGTGGGCGAGTCGGCACTTTCCCGAATGACTGCGAGAGAACCCTCCGCCATCACCTGCCCGCCCAGGCGGCCAGCCCCCGGGCCAAGATCAATCACGTGATCCGCCGCCGCTAGGACCTGCGGCGCATGCTCGACCACCACCACGGTATTGCCCTGATCGCGGATCGCTCGAAGCACTTGGAGCAAGCGCTCCATATCCTGGGCATGCAGGCCAATGGACGGCTCGTCCAAAACGTAGAGGGAAGCGGTGAGGCCACCGCCCAGAGCCGTGGCCAGTTGAATTCGCTGGGCCTCGCCGCCGGAAAGAGTCCGCATCTGACGGTCGAGCCCCATGTAGCCGAGGCCAACGGCCTCCACTGTCGCCAACCGGGTGCGCAGAAGTTCCAAGATCCGCTGGGAAGCTTCGGCCTCGGCTGGCGTCAGGACGAGGGAGTCCAGCCAAGCGCTCAGTGCGCGGACATCAAGAGCCGCTAATTCACCTAGATGGCGACCATCGATTTCCACCGACCTCGCATCGGCGCACAAGCGCGTGCCCCCGCACTCCTCACAGAGCACATACCGCCTGTAGCGAGCGATCATGACTCGGGACTGCACCTTGTAGCGACGGCCCTCGAGCCAGTCGAAGAAGCCCTGAACGCCGTACCAACCATCGTCGTCGCCTCCCAGCACCCACTTGCGTTGGGCCGAGGACAACTCATCAAAGGGAAGATCCGTGGGAACGCCGGCCTCCTCGCAGGCCGCAAGCAGGTCGCGCTGCATGGACTTGCCCATGGCTGTGGCAAAGGGCGCGATGGCCGCATCCTCCAGACTCCGCAGGGGATCCGGCACCACCCTTTCCCAATCAACCTCCGCCCTGCGCCCGAATCCCTGGCAATTCGCACACGCACCCAGTGGGCTGTTAAAGCTGAGCCGTGCCGGAGCCATTTCGGGAAAGCGCCGGCCGCATCCCTCGCAGGCGAAACCCTGCCTGAAACGAATCGCGGCGGTACTCGGCTCGCCCCGGGGCAGAACACAAACCTCTCCTCCGCCCCGAGCGAAGGCGCTGGCAACCCCTTCGGACAAGCGGACCGCATCGAGTTCGAGGGCGGGTTCCCCGGGCCCTAATTCGGCCAGGACCACCCGGTCGATGAGCAGAAGACCGTCGCGAACCAGATCCGTCAAGCTTTCGCGATCGGCATCCGCCCAGTCGACGACGGCGCCCTCTCCATCGATCACCCGGGTAAAGCCCTCGCCGGAAAGCCGATCTCGAAGCAATTCGACATCTTCGCCTTCGCTCGACCCCAAAGACGCCGCGATCTGAATCGCCGCACCGGAAAACCGGGTAGCGATCCGCCCGGCAATTCCCACCACATCCCCGCGCTCCACCAAACGATCGCAATCCCGGCAGCGCGTCCGGCCGATCTGGGTAAAAAACAGGCGCAAATGATCCAGCAGTTCCGTGGAGGTGCCCACTGTGCTGCGCGCATTGCTCACCCGGTTGCGCTGCTCGATGGCGATGGCCGGAGGCAAGCTCGAAATCGAATCGACCTCGGGGCGAGGCAAGCGTTCAAGAAACTGCCGAGCGTACGTGGAGAGCGAACTCACATACCGCCGCTGGCCCTCTGCGTAGAGAGTATCGAAAGCCAGGGTTGACTTGCCCGAGCCCGAGACACCCGTCACAACGGTCAGCGAGCCCAGGGGAATTCTGCAGCTCACTCCCTTCAAGTTGTGGGAGCGCGCGTTCTCGATACGAATTTCGGTCTGCAGCATGATGGATCCGGGAAGCCAAGCCCCCTGCGTCGCGGGCCCAATGGGGCTCGGGGCTTATGACTCCGCGAGCTACTCCTCGCTGGTACGCGCGTGGCGCCGAGCCATCCCGACGTAGCAATCGAACCCCTTGTCCTCGGCGGCTGCGGCGAGCACGGCCCAGCGTTCCGCGCCCTGATCCTTGCCCAGGATGTCGGCTACCTGCTTGAACAGGAAGGCGTCGCCGTCAGCCATCGCAGCGTCGGCGACCGCAGCCAGGCGATCCGTCGCACCCGCCTTCACGAGGAATTGCAGGGATTCAAAAACACGGCCCTCCTCCGCATAGGCGTCGGCAATCGCCAGACATTGGCTCTCATCCAGGTCCTGCTCGATCAGGTGCCGGCGCTTAAGGGGATCGGGGATCATTTTCTTTGCCATGGCGAAGTGCACCCTCTCTTTCTGTCTTGGCCAACCCTCTGGTCGACCCTTCCTGAAAATACCTGGCAGCCAGACCAACTGGGCACCCATGCTAGGCGATTCAATAGCGCGGAACGCTGTCGTCCACCGTCAGCGACCACGCTTCGATGCCACCGTCCAAATTCTCCACCTGGCTGAAGCCAAGCCGGGTGAGCTCCGCACACGCCTGAGCGCTGCGTCCACCATGATGGCAGTGAACAACCACCGGGCGATCGCGCCAGGCCTCGATTTCACCAAGCCGCGCCTCGAGATCCGCCAGGGGAACGGCCCGGGCGCCCTCGATGCTCGCCTTGGCCACTTCCTCGGGCCCCCGAACATCCAGCAGGAGCATCTCCCCCGGCCCCTCCAAGCGAGCGTGCAGATCCGCCGCCGAAACCTGGACTACCCGAGGAGCTTCCGTTTCCGATGGGTTGAATCCGCAGAAGCCCTGGTAATCGATCAACTCGGTCACCGTCGGGTCGGGACCACAAACCGGACACTCGGGATCCTTCTTGAGGCGAAACTCGTTCCACTCCATGGCCAGGGCATCGTAGGCGATAAGCCGACCCGCCAGAGAGCGGCCGACCCCCGTCAGGAGTTTTACGGTTTCCGTAGCTTGGATGATGGCCACCATGCCGGGCAGAACCCCGAGCACCCCGCCCTCCTCACACGAGGGAACCGCGCCGGGCGGGGGCGGTTCGGGATAGAGGCAGCGATAGCAAGGGCCCTGCCGAGCATCGAAGACGCTGGCCTGCCCCTCAAAGCGGTAAATCGAGCCATACACGTTCGGCTTACCCAGCAGTACGCACGCGTCATTGGACAGATAACGCG
>CAWVXN010000292.1:0-4576 GCA_963933695.1 uncultured Myxococcales bacterium
GATATCACAGATTATGAAAGTTCTAGTGCCCCCCTGGGCCCTGGGATCCGGGGAGCCCGTTCGTCTCTACGGCAGCACGCTCGAGTTCGCGGAGCACGGCGCCCCACCCGGAACCCTCTTAGAAATTTCGCCCGGGGGTCCTGCGGGCGTGGCCGCCGAGGGGGACGCGATTTTGCGCGTCGCCCGTTGGCGAGGGCCCGAAGGTAAAAAACTGAGTGCCTCGGAAATAGGTCTCTCGGTAGGCGATCGCCTGGAATAGTGGGCTGAAAAGAACACAATCCGGAGACGTTTCGATCTGGAAGCCGCATTTGAGCCAGGCGGTATCGACCTTAATAACAGAGCGGGTGAGCTCTCTCGGGCCTTCCGGGACGGTTTCGTGCACAGCGTGTAAAAAATCCGTCTGGAACTCAGTGTTGGGCCCGACCCGGCCGATGGCACCCTTACAGCCGCGAGGATTCCAGTGATCCCCGCGGGCATCGTGTCATCCGTGGGCTATGTGACGTTTTCGGGGTCGCAGAGCGCGCCTTGGCCCGCTAATGTGCGGCCCGCTCGATCCTCCAATAACCCCCCGGAAATACGCGGTATTGAGATCGACCACCCGTCGGAAGCGGCGCTTCACGCCCTCCACTCTGTACTTAATTCTGTACTTAATAAAGGCGAATAATGGCCAACGAAATCGAGAACGTCAGAAACATCGGAATCAGCGCACACATCGATTCGGGCAAAACGACCCTGACCGAGCGCGTGCTCTTCTACACCGGGCGCATCCATGCCATCCATGAAGTTCGGGGCAAGGATGAGGTGGGGGCCACCATGGACTCCATGGAGTTGGAGCGCGAGCGTGGTATCACGATCGCTTCGGCAGCCACTCACTGCGTGTGGGGTGAGTCCGAAATCAACATTATCGACACCCCGGGCCACGTGGACTTCACCATCGAGGTGGAGCGCGCCCTACGCGTGCTCGACGGTGCGGTGTTGATTCTCTGCGGTGTGGCGGGTGTGCAGTCCCAGTCCATGACAGTGGATCGGCAGATGAAGCGATACCGGGTCCCCCGCATCGCCTTCATCAACAAGCTGGATCGCTCGGGTGCGGACCCCGTCAAGGTGACTCGACAGCTCTGCGAGAAACTGGGCCACAATGCGGTGTTGTTCCAGTTGCCCATCGGCCTGGAAGCGGAATTCGCCGGTGTGGTTGACCTGGTCACGATGAAGGCGCTGCTTTTCGAGGGAGAAAACGGCGAGAATATCGTCGAGAAGGATATTCCCGAGGCGATGCAGGATGCGGCTGACGCGGCCCGGGAGACGATGCTCGACGCGGTTTCCATGTTCTCGGACGATCTCACCGAGGCGATCCTCGACGAGAAGGTCACCGAGGAGTTGATCCACGAAGCCACTCGAATCGGGACGCTTTCGATGGATTTGACGGCGGTTTTTCTGGGCTCCGCCTACAAGAACAAGGGCGTGCAACCGCTGCTGAACGCGGTGACCGCCTACCTGCCGAGTCCCCTGGATATCCGCAACACGGGGGTCGATCTCTCGAATGACGAGGCCGAGATCGAAGTGCACAGCGACCCCGACAAGCCTTTGGTCGCCCTGGCGTTCAAGCTCGAGGATACGCGCTACGGACAGCTGACTTATTTGCGGGTCTATCAGGGTTCGCTCGCCAAGGGCCACACGATCTTCAATTCGCGCAACAAGAAGAAGGTCAAGGTGGGTCGTCTGATTCGCATGCACTCCGATGAGATGGAGGAGATCTCCTCGTCGCGCGCAGGGGATATCGTTGCTCTCTTTGGGATCGATTGCGCTTCGGGAGACACCTTTACCGATGGCAAGATCGACATGGCCATGACTTCGATGCATGTGCCCGATCCGGTCATCTCTCTTTCCATCAAGCCCAAAGACCAGAAGTCCATGGACAATATGGGCAAGGCGCTGGGGCGTTTCGTACGCGAGGATCCGACCTTCCGCGCAGCGGTGGATCCAGAGAGCAATGAAACGGTGATCTCGGGAATGGGCGAACTCCATCTCGATGTCTATGTCGAGCGCATGAAGCGCGAGTACAGCTGCGAAGTCGAAACCGGTCAGCCCCAAGTTGCCTTTCGCGAGACCATCTCGCGCAAGGTCGAGTTCACCTACACGCACAAGAAGCAAACGGGTGGTTCGGGGCAATTCGGGCGGGTGGCTGGCTATGCGGAACCGATTCCCGCTGGCGACGAGGGGGACAAGGACTTTCAGTTCGTCAGCGCAATTCGTGGGGGATCGATTCCCACCGAATACATTCCTGCGGTGGAAAAGGGATTTCGCCAATCCCTGGGCAAGGGGCGATTGATTGGTTTTCCTGTTCTCGGGGTTCGGGTAGTCATCGATGATGGCCAGTCCCACAGCGTGGACTCCTCGGAAATGGCCTTCCAAGCCGCCGCGCGCGGGGCTTTTCGCAAGTTCTACGATATGGCGAAACCCCAGATCCTTGAGCCGATCATGAAGCTCGAAGTGGAGGGTCCCGGCGAGTTCCAGGGCGTTATTCTGAAAACGATCATGCAGCGTCGCGGACACATTATCGGCACATCCGAGGAAGACGGCTTTTCCCGGGTGGAGTCCGAAGTGCCTCTCAGCGAAATGTTCGGATACGCGACGGATCTGCGCTCGATGACTCAGGGCAAGGCAGAATTCACCATGGAATTCTCCAAGTATTCTCCGGCGCCTTCCGAAGTGCAGAAGGAACTCAAGGAAAAATACAAGTCCAAGATTCCCGACGAAGAGGATTGATCGTCGAGGGAGTCAGGATCAGGGCTTGATGTACAGGAAGTTCATCAATGCCCGGAGCAGCCCGTCCCAGCCCCATGCGCCTGCTTGAGAAGGGGCTTTAGGCGGCGCTCGGGGTTTCGCTTAGGGGTTGGCTTAGGGGTTGGCTTAGCGGTTGGCTTAGCGGTTCTCGCCGTGGAGTTTCTGGAACCCCGCCAGTTTTTCTCGGAAGCGCGAGCGCAGGGCGACGGCATCCGCCCGGCTGAGGCCAATTTCCTCGGCGATGCTCACCACCTCGTTGCTCTCGTCGCCGGTGATCACACCGTCCGAGGCAGCCACGGTGTACAGGCACTCCAGGAGCTGAATCTTTTCCTGGGTATTGCTGAGCCGCCCGAATTCGCGAGTGACCAGGTAGTTGTGGGTGGCTTCGAGATCGTCCATCCGGGAACACGCGATGTCCACCACCAACTCGGCATCGGTTTCGGAGATCCCGGTTAGCTCGGAGAGGGCGCTCGCCATGGATTCGGTCTCCGCTTTATCCATTTTTAGATCGGCACCGGCGACCCGGGCGAGCACGTAGGCGAAGGCAGCAAAGAAGCGAGCTCGGTCGGGGTCGAGTCCGTCGAGGGTGGCCACGATCGGGTGCAGGGCCTCGTCGGCCTGTTCACTCTTGTCGGGTGACGAGGGTCGGGAAATTCCGAGGAAGCGCAGAAGGTTCGACATGGACGGCTGATCTCCGAAGGTTCCGTGACAGTGGGCTAGGCGGCGCGGTGGAGGAGCGGCGGAACCATGGCCCAATTGTCCTGGGGAAGCCAGCAGTTCCGCCGCCGCCGGGGCGGAAAGTGGTTTACTTCTCGATGGGTAGACCCTTCTCTCGCCAAGCCGCCATGTCGCCCTCGAGGTGTCCTACTGCCTCGAAGTCCGAATCAATCAGGATCTGCGCCGCCTTTTGAGCCCGCTTTCCACTCTCGCAATAGACCACGACCTCGCGTTCCTTCTTGATCTCGCGGAGGATGTCCAGGCGATCGGGAAGTTCATCGACGGGCACCAGAATTGCGCCGGGCACGTGCCCGCTTTTGAATTCCTCTGCGGTCCGAACGTCGAGGATGAGCGGGGTTCTTCCGATGCTGAGCCCCTGGGTGATTTCGTCAGGAGAAACGGAACGCACCGCAGATTCGTTCGCTGGGCTGCAGGCGAAAAGGCATGTCAGTGTCCCGATGAGCACTGCGGCTGAAAGCCGCGGGAATTTCGCCGAGTGGGGCGCCCGGCGCGCGGTGATGGAAAACGAGGGATTCATTGGTTGACCTCCGGTTTTGAGTATTCCCCGGTTCGGGGAGGGTCTTCTTCGGGATGGTGGAGGGCCGGATCGACACATTCGATCACGGCCGCGGCTTGAATAGATAGCCCAAGAAAATCGCCCAGGGCCTCAACGACGGACAGGGGTTCCGCGACGAGGCGGGGATAATCGATTTCGATCCAGTCAAAGCAGGGTCGGGTGGTGAGCAGGCGGCGACATTCTTCGAGTTGCGACGACAGGATCTCTGCCAATCGCTCGTCGTCGAGTCCACCTGGACTTACGCCTAGGGCTTGCAGCATTCGATTTTGGGAGGCGACGACCGCGGTCATGGGGCGCTGCATCAGGATCACCCGGTACGCGTAGTCGCCTGGGAGCGTACCCAACAGCGAGTGGATCACTTTAACGGCATGGCCCGGGGCCGCCTTTAGCCAGCCGGTATCGTCCCGGCTGCGCTTGACGGCATCAAATTCGAAATAGCCCCGGGGATTGGAAGCATCGGCGGGCCGCCGGCCATCGCTGAGGATTGGCAGGCCAGCG